>NZ_JBAMMY010000099.1:0-8040 GCF_051233685.1 Desulfobacterium sp. N47 | reverse complement strand
CCGCATCAAAAACTTGACAAAAAAACACCGGATATGGTCTACTGGGAAACATTTCCCAGGAAAGAGGCAGCAGCCTGAATAAGCAGTTTATCACTTAAAAAAAGCATTTTGCTGTTCAAACAATCCCGACCACCGCTGTATGTGTTTATATTAAAAGGTTCTTTTATTTTGATAAATTCCAGATACGGTCACACTGACTCTGTTTTATTACACCTTTGACCTTTGTTCGGTTTTTTGTTAGTTGTATATTTCTATAATAACGATATTTATTGCAGGAGAATAAAAATATGCATTATGAAGGCAATATTATAAGGCCGCCCAGCGAGGCGGACAGCATCCTTATTCAGGTTACTGTGGGATGTTCAAGGAATAAATGCACTTTTTGCGGCACTTATATGGGGGAACGCTTTAAAATTAAATCCGATTCCATTATAATGGAGGATATAGAGTTTGCAGCTAAATACTGTAAACGCCAGCTAAGGGTTTTTCTGTGTGACGGAGATGTTCTTATAATTCCTCAGAAAAGGCTGGTGAAAATACTTACCGAAATAAAAAAACAGCTCCCCTGGGTTACAAGAATCGGTTCATATGCCAATGCCAAAAGTATAAATTCAAAAACTCCTGATCAGCTTAAGGAGCTCAAAGCTCTCGGTTTAGGTATTCTTTATATGGGTCTTGAATCAGGCGATGATGTGACTCTTGAAAACATTAAAAAGGGAGCCACTTCGCAGCATATGATAGAAATGGGTAAAAAAGCCAAAGAGGCCGGCCTGAAACTTTCAATTACAGTTCTTCTGGGAATAGCGGGCAGGAAACGATCCATTATTCATGCAAAAGAAACCGGTAGAGTGCTTTCTGCTATAAGTCCGGAATATATGGGCGCTTTAAGTCTGATGCTTATTCCGGGAACTCCTTTATATGACGATTATGAATCGGGAAAATTCGAGCTTATTACACCCCTTGAAATGTTAAAAGAGCTTCGCGCCATGATAGAAGCCACAAATGTTTCAAAAGGACAATTTCATGCCAATCACGCTTCAAATTATCTGTCGATAAGAGCAAGACTTCCCAGAGACAAGGAGGCAACATTAAGTCTTATCGATAAGGCTCTTGCGGGCCAAATTGCATTAAGGCCGGAATCAATGCGGGCAATGTAAGCGGAATTAAACCAGTAATTTTTTATAACCTTTTGATAATTAAGTTGATTTTATTCTACCTCAATAATTCCTTGCGTATGATTTAAAACAGGTATAACAAGCCGTCCAATAACAATAAAACCAGCTTTAAAAAATATGATGATTTGAAAAAAGTTATAACTAAGGAGACAAAAATATGGGTAACAACACGCCTGAAAACCAAAAAGATTTAGATCAACTTTGCATAAATACAATACGCGCGCTTTCAATGGATGCAATTCAGAAGGCCAATTCAGGCCATCCGGGTGCACCAATGGGGCTTGCGCCTTTAGCTTATACTCTCTGGACACGCATGCTAAAACATAATCCGGCAAATCCTGCCTGGTTTAACAGAGACAGATTTGTGCTTTCCGGCGGACATGCATCCATGCTCCTTTACAGCATGTTATACTTAACCGGCTATGATCTTTCACTCGATGACATAAAAAATTTCAGGCAGTGGCAAAGCAAAACCCCGGGACATCCGGAATACGGGCATACATCCGGTGTTGAAACAACCACAGGACCTCTTGGCCAGGGCTTTACCAATGCAGTCGGGATGGCAATGGCCGAAAGGCATCTTGCAGCATGTTATAACACCAAAGAATGCGAAATTGTGGACCATCACACGTTTGTTGTTTGCGGCGACGGTGATCTCATGGAAGGAATCACTTCCGAGGCGGCTTCTCTTGCAGGTCATCTCGGACTTTCAAAACTTATCTGCATTTATGATGATAATAAAATATCGATAGAAGGAACTACTGCTATCGCATTCACAGAAGATGTAGGCGCAAGATTCAAAGCCTACAACTGGCATGTGCAAAAAGTTGAAGACGGAAATGACGTTGATGCGATCTTTAAAGCTCTTAAAAAAGCAAAAGCCGAAAAGAATAAGCCGTCGTTAATTATGCTGCGCACTCACATTGCATACGGCAGTCCCAACAAACAGGATACACCGGATGCCCACGGCTCACCTTTGGGCGAAGAAGAAATTCGTCTCACGAAGAAAAACCTTTCCTGTCCCGATGATACCCCTTTCTGCGTCACAGACAAAGCTCTTGAGTTCTGCCGTCAGTGCCTTGATAAAGGTAAAAAAGCCGAGAAAAAATGGCAAAGGCAGGTCAAATCATATGAAAAAGATTTTCCGGTGCTTGCAGCCGGATTAAAAGATGCGATAAGCGGCGATTTACCCGAAGGCTGGGATAGCGATCTTCCCTCTTTTTCAAATACGGACAAAGCAATTGCTACAAGATCGGCATCAGGCAAGGTCTTAAACGCAATTGCCGGGAAAGTGGCAAATCTTATAGGCGGATCAGCCGATCTGGCGCCTTCAAACAACACGTTAATAAAAGACTCATTTGATTTCCAGAAAGACAGCTATAATGGCCGGAACATTCGTTTTGGGGTAAGGGAACATGCTATGGGTGCAATACTTTCCGGCATGGCTCTTCACAAAGGGATAAGGCCGTTTGGCGGAACATTTCTAGTGTTTTCCGATTACCTGCGTCCTTCTATTCGTTTAGCCGCTCTGATGAAGATACCCGTTATATATGTATTCACTCATGACAGCATAGCCGTTGGAGAAGACGGTCCGACGCATCAGCCAGTCGAACATGTTGTAAGCTTACGCGCAATTTCCGGATTAACCGTTATAAGACCCTGTGACGCCAATGAAACAAAAGAGGCCTGGCGCTATGCAATCAAAAACACACAAGGCCCGGTTGCGCTTATTCTTAGCCGCCAGAATCTTCCTATAATAGAAAGAACCGAATCAAATTCCGAAAGCCTTCTTGAAAACGGCGCATATGTTATTTATGATTCGCCGCAAAAGCCGTCTCTTATAATTATAGCTACAGGCTCTGAGGTTAATATCGCAATTGAAGCGGCAAAAACCCTTGAACAAAAAGGAGTTGCTGCAAGAGTTGTAAGCATGCCAAGCACTGAACTTTTTGAGAAAGCCTCCGCTGAGTATAAAGATAAAGTTCTTCCGCAGGATACATCAAACCGGATCGTGGTTGAAGCAGGAATTACCATGGGCTGGGAGCGCTATGCAGGAGATAAGGGAGAAATAATAGGCATCAGCGGTTACGGAGCTTCGGCACCGGGCGGCACACTGATGAAAAATTATGGTTTTACTTCAGACAATATAGTGCAAAAAGCGGCTAAGATGCTAAAGCTTTAATAAAAAGGATTTCATGTTTATGGATTACAAGATATTGGCGACCACCTTTGTGATGGTTTTTCTCGCAGAACTTGGAGATAAAACGCAGCTCGCCACATTTTGCTTAAGCGCTGATAATGATTCAAAAGTTTCCGTATTCATTGGTTCTGCGGGTGCTCTTGTTTTAAGTTCGCTTATAGCGGTTCTCTGTGGAACCGCTATAAGCAGAGTAATACCTGTAAACTATATTAAAATAGCAGCAGGTATCTTTTTTATCGCAGTAGGTGTGTGGACTATTTACGCTGTGCTGAAAGCCACATAAATAATTGATGATACTATAAATTAAACAAGCCCGGTTGCAGCCTTAATCACTGCTTTGTAATCGGGCTCTTCAGCAATTTCTTTTATAATCTGGATATGCTGAATAATCCCTTTTTTATCTATTACAAAAACAGCCCTTGCAAGCAGCCTCAGATCTTTTATCAAAACGCCATATGCTGATCCGAAGGATGCTGTCTTATAATCCGAAAGAGTAACCACTTTATCAACTCCGGCAGCCCCGCACCAGCGTTTCTGGGCAAAGGGAAGATCCATGCTGATTGTTAAAATCACAATATCATTGCCAAGTCCGGCAGCTTCCGTATTAAACCGCCTTGTCTCCATATCGCAAACCGGAGTATCAAGCGAAGGAACCGAAGAAATAATACAAACTTTACCTGCAAAAGTTGATAGGCCCGCAGGTTTCATATCATTATCAGTCACTTCAAATTCAGGAGCTTTATCTCCGACCTTTAAGATGTTACCCGTGAGTGTAAGCGGATTTCCCTTCATTGTTACCAACCCGGATCTTTCCTGCATTTCGTCTCCTCCTTGTTTTATGTTTTTAACTCATTATTAGTCTTCATTTCTCTCAGGAACAATAATCACTCTTTTTTTGGGATCTTTATTCTGTTTATAAAACGTTGCAATATGTCCGATAATTCCTGCAAGCTCGCATTCAGCTATTATTTCGATTTCAGATGATATTTCCTCTTTCATCTCTTTTTCTTTAAAATCAAGAAATTTGACTTTTATAAGTTCGTGTTTTTCAAGAGCATCGGAAATCGATTTTATCAGCGATTCCGTTAAACCCTTTTGTCCTACAAAAACATAAGGCTTAAGTTTGTGCGCAAGGCCTTTTAAATATTTTTTCTGGTAACCTTTAAGTTTTTTCAAAAGCATCCTTTCATCAAGTTATTTTTCCACCATTATGGAAATCGAAAAATATGAGACTTTATCTTTTCCACTATTTTCAAAAAAAGTTTGTAAAACTTCATTTTGATTCTTATCAGCCCCGCCTATGGTAACCCACTTTCCCAAAGGCACATTTATAACAGTTGCAGCCTCACTATATCTGATTATGCCACCTTGCTTACGATCTGAAATTCTTGGAACAATTTTTATATCAGCATGATCACCCCTTATTACGGGTGTGACCTCAAGGCCGGTTTCCACATTTTCAAAAACAACAGTGTCCATACCAACCGGATGCCTTCTGTTAAGATTTATCCATCTCTCATTATAAGGAACCCTTTTGCCGGTTATAATATAAGCAGGACTTCCCGAAGCAACATTTATAAAATATTCATTCCCGGCGCTTTTTCTTTTATCAACATCTTTAACCCGGACATCGACTCCATCCGGATTCGCCCCGGAAGATATTCTGCCGTGCTTCCCATGGACCCCGCCTGTAATCGAAACGGATCTGTTTTCATCGATTTCGTTTTCAGTAAATCTTATTCTTACTTTAGCCTGTTCAATTGCTTTGTCAAATTTTTGCATCACCTGCAGTATTCTTGTAACGGACTGTTCAGAATCTTTTACAACAAGAGAATTTGTCCGCTCATCCATAGTCACGGAACCATCCGGCGTAATCAGACTTTCAACTATCTTAAGAGCATCCCCGGCACTTCGATAACGGATCTGTATGATTTCAACAGTATCAGCAAAACATGATAAACAGATAAAAGAACACATGATTATAATACTTAAAAGATGCTTTTTTATATAAATATTTGTCATTTTAAGATCCGGATAACGTTCATCCCTTATCTTGAATCTGCATTATTGGTTTTTCCTGAATTATCTCTTTTTAAAATGCAAGTAGCAACTATTCATTTAATAACGGAAACAACGACTGAAATATTTTAATAAAAACTAACCGGCAATACAATATTTTGTTTCTAAAACCTTACAAAGGCACAAGGTCTCGTGAAAACGCATAAAACATGACTGTCCTTAATTAATACGAAGTCGCATTCAAACGCTAATTGTGTTGGCTTCGTCGTCGGCTCCTCGACGTACTGTTCATGTACGCCTGCGTCGCCTCCTCCTTGCCGCCTTGTTATCATTTTGAATGCAGCTTCGTATAGAGATATACACGTATCCCCCTTTATAGGGTGGGAAAATTAAGTTAAAAAACTTCTCATATTCAAATTGAAGTTTTTCTCCAAATACCGTATTAAATAATTATGACTGAATCTTCGTTTAAAGGCAGGTATATTCTTGCTTCCCAGTACTTTTTATATTTTGGCGTAATGGGGGCATTTCTGCCCTATTTTAATCTATACTGTTATAAAATCGGTTTTACGGGTTTTCAGATAGGAGCTTTATCCGCTACAAGATCAGTTGTAATGATAATATCGCCTCTTATTATGGGAACTCTTGCAGATCGCTTTCAGACAAGAAAAACAATATATCTGACCTGCCTTTTTATAAGCGTTGCAATCTGGTGTTTTTATTTTTTTACTTCAGATTTCTGGGCAATGCTTATAATCACGGTTTGCTATACGGTATTTTATTCTCCGATAATATCTTTCCTTGAAACTTTTACTATAGAGATGCTCGGTAAAAAGAAGAAGAGCTATGGCAGCATAAGAGTCTGGGGCACTATAGCTTTTATTGTGACAGTATTTATACTGGGAAAAATTCTTGATATATATCCTATCAGAATAATCCTTCTTTTTATTCTTATTGGTTCTGCTTTACAAGCTGCTTTGGCAACTAAAATTTCTGATGTTAAAACTGCTAACAATAAGCCTTTCTACAATGAAGCCATAAGGCTTTTAAAAAAACGGGAAGTCATTATTTTTCTTGCAAGCGCCTTTTTAATGCTTGTAAGCCATGGGATGTATTATGGATTTTTTTCAATTCATCTTGAACGCTTAGGATATGACCGTACATTCACAGGCGTTGCCTGGGGATTGGCCTCATTGGCAGAAATACTTGTGATGATAAATTCAAAAAGAATTTTTAGGTATTTTTCTATAAATACGGTTATTATTTTTGCATTTGCTGTAGCGATCTTACGATGGTTAATACTTTCTTTAACAATATCTCCTGTAATTATTCTTTTGTCACAGACTTTACATGCATTTACTTATGCTGCTTTTCATATATCAAGCATTCTTTATATTGATTCCATGACTTCGGATGAAACCAAGACACTCGGTCAGGCAGTTAATAATGCTGTAACTTATGGGCTCGGGCTTATGGTTGGATTCTTTCTGAGCGGATGGCTTTATGAAAAAGCAGGCTCATCTGCACTTTTTGGTTTAAGCAGCTTAATTGCTCTTATGGGAGGAATAATTTTTATATTATTTAAGCTTTTCGATACAAAAAAAGGCGGGAACAATTTTATATCGAATACCGGATAGAATGCAAAATCATCAAGTTCCCGGATATTGGCTCAATATCTCAAAAAGTGTGAGTCTTTTGATTGGTGTCACCAGATCAGGCTGAGGTTTGTCCGTCCTCGGCCTGTTAGCAGGTTTTATGATTCTCTCAGATATTAGTCATGTTATTTCAAGATAAGATTCTTGACAAAAAAGGCTTGATATAATACAGCAAGCAGGAGTTTTTTTAGGAAAATTATTGTGTTTTTAGTTTAGTAAAAAACACTATGGATGGTAATAGAAATATTTTATATTCATGTTTGTGCGGTAAAATAAATCAGCAATCTTAACAGGAGGTTACTAGTATGGCAGATTATAACATCAATATTTTCTTGGATGATGAAAAATTAAAAAAAGTTGAAGCCGCTGAGCTGGCCGGTCAGGTTAAAGAGATTGACGGCAAGAAGGCAATTCAGGTTCCTTTCACCGACAAGGAACATAAGAAACTTATAAAAGGTTTTCCGGATTTGACATTTGATGCATCCAACGGCTGCATCATTCCTGAAAACGCCGAAAATACACTTTTTGGTATTGTAATCGACATGAAGACTGTAGATGTCATTAAATTTGCAATTATGAAAATTTACAATCCACTTGCAGGAAAATCTATCAGATCTGCAAGATATTAATGGTTGAACAAGAATATCTGTTTGTAATTTAAATCCCGTTAGAAAACTCATTTCTAACGGGATCTTTTGTTTCTTGTATTCCGTAAAACCCTTATCTGACGATTAAATTGCAATCATTTTTTATTCTTTTTAAGTTTATCCCTGTATTGCCTTGCTTCATCTATCTGCTTTTTTTGCCTGACATTAAGCTTCCGATAGTAATCTCATCAAGCCGTTTAAAAATTATAATGGACCCCGAAATTTGAACTGATGGTTAAGCTGCTTTTTCTGTGATATTGACTCCATTATAAAGGAGACAGAATGAGAAAGCAATATCCAGGGAATTTTAAAGCAAAGGCTGCATTGGAAGCCATCAGGTCAGA
>NZ_JBAMMY010000095.1:0-27334 GCF_051233685.1 Desulfobacterium sp. N47 | reverse complement strand
GTTGAGCCGCTTGTTGAGAAAAATACAGCGAGCCGGAAATATAAGTATCAAGTCAATTTTACCCAGGCGCTTTCGGCAATAAAGAATGTCATTGTGCTTTTGATCCTGCGCCCCAGCGATAAAATTCACTCTATTATTGAGGATCTACAGGCGCTCATTCTCAAATGTGTCGATGCAATCCGGCCCGGTAGAAGTAATAAACGAATTTTCAAAAAGCGAAATAAAAAGTTTAACCCGGCTTATCGGCAACCAGCTTAATTCAACGGCATTGGGTAGGAACTGGCCGGTAAGTTTCCACGTTCGTACGCAATAAACAAAGAGCTGCAAAAACAAATAAAGGAGGTAATTATGCGAAAACAAACAATGTTTTTTGGGGGAATACTTTTTGCCTTTTGCCTGTTTCTAAATGATATTGGATATGCAGCAACTATTACATCTAAAAGCACTTCTTACTCTGATATAAGTTCAGCAATATCCAGCGCCAAATCTGGAGACATAGTTGTAGTACCTGCTGGTTCTGCAACATGGAGCAGCCATCTTTCTATTACTAAAGGAATTACACTTCAAGGAGCAGGAGCAGATAATACTGTAATAACAAGTAATTATAATTCTATTGATGGGCAAACTTTTAATTCTTTAAATTTTTTAATAGATTATAGCCCGTCCGATCCGGCTTTAAATGAGCCTTTTAGAATAACTGGATTCACTTTCAATTTTAATAAAAAGTGCTCCGGTATTTTAATTGACAATTTATCTTCTACATCCATTAATAAAGTGCGGATAGATCATAACATACTTAAAAATGCGTTCCCCACGACTGTTACAGGAAGGGCGATAATTCTGCATGGAACTGTATATGGTGTAATAGACAGCAACCACTTTAGCGGCAACAAGATACAGATAGATTCTTATGGAGTTAATGCTCTTTCCTGGAATAAGCTTACTATAGCTTTTGGCTCCCCCGATAATATTTATATTGAAGACAATACGTTTGAAATCGCTGATGTTGCGCATGCACACGGGGCTGGGGGTCGATCTTGCATACGATATAATACTTATCATAATATTGGAGAACGCGGTTTATACCCTTGGATTGATGCTCATGGGAATCAGCTTAAAGGGAATTATGCAACAATGGGGATAGAAATTTATGGTAATAAACTAACTCATGATTATATTGGTGCTGGAGGCGCGTTGTTAGACCATCGTGGTGGAAGGGCAATGGTTTTTGATAATTACATCATAACTGCAAAGAATTTTTATGCTAAGGTCAGGGAAGAATCTGATGATACAAACAAACCTACTGATTTTGTGGGTGCAACTGCTGGACCTTGTCCTACTATAGCACGCCTTCCAAGTAGTCAAGATTATCAACCTCAGCATGTTTCAGGTTCTTATTACTGGAACAACAGAAATAATGGGAATAGCCTTATTGATTTTACTCTAGCACAAGATACTATTGATGGAAAAACTCCAAACACTCCAGCAGTCCTTCTCCAAAACAGAGAATTTTGGAAACAAGATATTTCATTTAACGGTACAACCGGCATTGGTTGTGGAACATCGGTTAATCGCCCAACAACATGCACAAAAGGAGTTACGTATTGGACTACTGATCAGAGTTGCACATCGTTATCTCTTGATAATGTGGGAGCTAATCCAAAAACTCCTATTTCTGGAACCCTATACCGATGCACAGCTCCAAATACATGGACTGCTTATTATACACCATATGCGTATCCACACCCGCTACGTTGCTCGTCAGCCCCATATCCTGAGGCCTCTCTTTGTCCTAAGCCTATTGTTTCGGTAACACCGGCATCAAAAAATTATGGAACCATAACGGTTGGCACACCAACCGATTTAGAAACATTCACGGTTACAAATGCAATTGATGGCGGATATTTAAAGGTAAAATCTGTTGCCCTGTCAGGCTCTAATTCCGACCAATTTTTGTTAGAAAACAACACTTGCTCGGGGCAGATAATGGCGCCTGGTGAAAACTGTACTTTCAAAGCAAAATTTCTCCCTAAATCTGCAGGAACAAAGTCAGCGGATATTGTTTTAACGTATACAGATGATACTCCTATTATAACCATCCCCGTTAGCGGCACAGGAGCTTCTGTTAAGACTCCTTATATATCCCTCTTACCTACAACAACATCTTTTCTCAATGTAAAGCAATACATTCAATCTACGAAACAGAGAATCATCATCGCCAACACCGGTAACGCCCCGCTCTTAATAAGTGATATTAGTCCGACAGGTGGTGATTATAGCAGGTTTTTTATTATAAACAATAACTGTATTACAAATACTGGCATACCAACAAACAGCACTTGCACCTTTGATGTTCAGTTCCAGCCAAGATCGGAAGGATTAATAGCAACAACTCTTAATATAAAATCCAATGCCGGAAACTCTCCCACTATTCAACTCTCCGGAAACGGAACTTCAACCACATCTTTAAGCTCAACTAATTCGACTATTTCAGTCAGAGGTTATGTAGTTAGTAACGGGATATTAGGAACTGCCCCTAATGACGTTGTCCAGGCTGCGGTGAATTTCTATGTAGTCAACGTTTCCGGTAAGGCAAATCTGAATTTTACATATCCATCATTACCTTCGAATCCTGTATTTTATCTTGTATCAAATAGCGGAACAAGGAAGGAGATATATCCATCCAATAAAACCACAGGAATCATAGATGTTGCGTTAAGAAACCTTACACTTAGCCTTACGTTTAAAGACGGTTCGGACAGCGATGCTGACGGAAAGGTAAATGGCACGGTATCCGGCATTGTGGTTGCATGTAATAAGGATATCACAGACCACCCCGAGACTGAAGGCGGATGCTTTATTGCAACGGCTGCATACGGATCAAGTCTTGACGCACACATAGATGTGCTGAGAAACTTCAGAGACAAACATTTGTTAACGAATTTTGCAGGTAAGACATTTGTAACTTTATATTACACATATTCTCCACCTGTCGCTGATTTCATCAGCAAACATGATACCGCAAGAGCTGCAACAAGATTTGCACTCGCGCCAATTGTTTACAGCATTGAATATCCCTATCTCCTGCTCCTGCTTTTAATAATTCCTGCAGGTTTGGTTATAAAAAGAAAAAAACTTAACCAGACAGGATTAACAGGATAAACATGATTGTTGCCTGTCGGCAAAGGAGATAAAGTAAATACGCTGAAGCAAGAAGCTTTGACTATGTGATTTATAAAGGCGAAACAATATAATTAATTAGACAGGATTAACAGGATAAACATGATTGTTGCCTGCCGGCAATGGAGATAAAGTAAATACGCTGAAGCAAGAAGCTTTGACTATGTGATTTATAAAGGCAAAACAATATAATTAATTAGACAGGATTAACAGGATAAACATGATTGTTGCCTGCCGGCAATGGAGATAAAGTAAATACACTGAAACAAGAAGCTTTTGACTATGTGATTGATAAAGGCGAAACAATATAATTAATTAGACAGGATTAACAGGATAAACAGGATTATCGCCTTCGGCGAGAAAGACAATCTCTATCTATTATCTACCGCGAAGCGGTCTTAAAAATATTCTGTAAATCCTGTAAATCCTGTCTGATATGCTTTTATTTCTGTAATTAGACAGGATCAACATGATGAACATGATTATCGCCTGCGGCGAAAAAGACAATATAGATCTTTTAACCTACCGCGAAGCGGTCTGACAAATATCCTGTAAATCCTGTCTGATAAGTTTCTGTTAAGGGGATAATTTTATTGGAGAAAGAAGTCTTGACGCATAAAGTAATCGGTTGCGCTTACCTGGTTTATAACAAACTGGGATTTGGGTTTTTAGAAAGCGTATATCGAAAAGCGATGGTTATTGAAATTGAAGCATCAGGTCTGCGAGTGCAACAGGAAAGCCCTTTAAAGGTACACTACAGAGATCAAGTCGTCGGCGATTTTTTCGCAGATCTGCTGGTAGAAGATGAACTGATTGTTGAGCTAAAATCTGTAGAGCGGCTCGGAAAGGTTCATGAGGCACAATTGGTAAACTATTTGGTAGCAACCGGAATTGAGGTTGGCCTGCTGATCAATTTTAACTCAACCGGCGTTGATATCAAACGCAAGTATCGCACACCAAAGGAAACGCCATAAGTCGCATATAGAAGCGATCCATATTTGTTTTAGACAGGATTAACAGGATAAACAGGATTGTTGCCTGCCGGCAAAGGAAATAAAGTGAATACGCTGAAGCAAGAAGCTTTGACTATGTGATTGATAAAGGCAAAACGATATACTTAACCAGACAGGATTAACAGGATGTACATGATGTTGCCTGCCGGCAAAGGAGATAAAGTAAATACACTGAAACAAGAAGCTTTGACTATGTGATTGATAAAGGCGAAACAATATAATTAATTAGACAGGATTAACAGGATAAACAGGATTATCGCCTTCGGCGAAAAAGACAATATATATCTTTTAACCCACCGCGAAGCGGTCTTAAAAATATTCTGTAAATCCTGTAAATCCTGTCTGAAATATTTTTATTTCTGTAATTAGACAGGATCAACAGGATAAACAGGATTGTTGCCTGTCGGCAAAGGAAATAAAGTGAATACACTGAAGCAAGAAGCTTTGGCTATGTGATTTATTATAAAGGTGAAACAATATAATTAATTAGACAGGATTAACAGGATAAACAGGATTATCGCCTGCGGCGAAAAAGACAATATATATCTTTCACTCACCGCGAAGCGGTTTAACAAATATTCTGTAAATCCTGTAAATCCTGTCTGATAACTTTCTGTTTTTACAATCTTCTTGGGAATCGAATTATCTTTTATCATTGATTAATTAACTATTTTTTGATATTTTAAACGTGTAAAGCCAATAACAATATATATAGAAAAGGATTAATTATGAGCTTTGCATTAAAAAAACAATCTTATCCGTATATCAGTTCAGATCCTGGAATTGCTAGTGGGGCTCCTATAATAGCCGGAACAAGAATTACCATTCGAACTATAGCAAGATATTACCAAATGGGAATGAATGTGGATGAAATTTTAAACACTCTAACTCACCTGACTCCCTCTCAAGTACATTCAGCGCTTGCATATTATTTTGATAATCAAGATGAGATTGAATCGGATATTGATAGTAATTCAGATATTAATTATTGGAGAAAGCAGGCTTTAACTCATTCGGGTTTGAAGAATGATGGTTTATGAAGCTGAAAATTATTTTAGATGAAGAAAAATAACGCTGTAATCAGACAGGATTAACAGGATGAACATGATTGTTGCCTGTCGGCAAGAAAGACAACTTCTATCTTTCACCTACCGCGAAGCGGTCTTAAAAATATTCTGTAAATCCTGTAAATCCTGTCTGATATGCTTTTATTTCTGTAATTAGACAGGATCAACAGGATGGTCAGGATTATTGCCTTCGGCGAAAAAGACAATCTCTACCTATCATCTACCGCGAAGCGGTTTCACAAATATTCTGTAAATCCTGTCAATCCTGTCGGATATATTTTTTTCGGACTTTTGGTTAAATAAAGTTTAAATTCACATCCAGGCAAGAGGAGGCGCATTCGTGCAAATGGATATTTTAACTAATGAACAATTCAGAGATATTTCAAGGAATCTTATCAAAGCGTTTGAAAGTCGATATAGAATTGTGCCATTAAATTCCCTCAAGAAAACCGGATATATTTTAAAAAAGCCTATATACATCACAATTGAGACAGATGGAGAAGCTATAATTGCATCCCTGGACGATATCGAAGCATTCAGCTATGCCGACACCGAATTTGAAGCAATAAATGCTCTGTGTGAAGAAATTGTTATGCTCTACGAGGATATGAAAACAAATCGGGAAAACTTGGGGATATTACCTCAGAAATGGCTTGAATACCTTAATGAAGTAATAACAGTCGATGAAAATATCTGAAATCGGGAAAATATTTAATAAATTATCATTGCAAGTTCGTTCGACCGGTCATAACTATGGCTGGCTTGTAATCGACGGGAAAAAGATCCTTAGAATCCATTACTCGCATGGAAAAGGTGACCTGCCGGATAAGATCATGCATAAAATTCGAAGCCAATTAAAACTGTCTGAAAAAGATTTTAGAAATTTAGTATCATGTCCTTTAAGCTATGATGACTACATAGCTATCCTTAAACGTAAGAAATTAGTTTAACTCTCTAAAATCTCACAGTAAACCATACATACCAATATCAGTAATCAGACAGGATTTACATGATAAACAGGATTGTTGCCTGTCGGCAAAGGAAATAAAGTAAATACACTGAAACAAGAAGATAGCGATCGCAAAAATTCCTGAGACTGCCTAATAAACTATATATGATTGATAAAATAAGAAAAAGGCAAAACGATATACATAACCAGACAGGATTAACAGGATAAACATGATTGTTGCCTGTCGGCAAAAAAGACAATATATATCTTTCACTCACCGCGAAGCGGTTTAACAAATATCCTGTAAATCCTGTCTGAAATATTTTTATTTCTGTAATTAGACAGGATCAACGGAATGGACATGATTGTTGCCTTCGGCGAGAAAGACAATCTCTACCTTTCATCTACCGCGAAGCGGTTTAACAAATATCCTGTAAATCCTGTAAATCCTGTCTGAAATATTTTTATTTCTGTAATCAGACAGGATCAACAGGATGAACAGGATTATCGCCTGCAGCAAGAAAGACAATTTCTACCTTTCATCTACCGCGAAGCGGTCTTAAAAATATTCTGTAAATCCTGTAAATCCTGTCTGAAATATTTTTATTTCTGTAATTAGACAGGATCAACAGGATGTACATGATTATCGCCTGCGGCGAGAAAGACAATATAGATCTTTTTTCCCACCGCGAAGCGGTCTTATAAATATCCTGTTAATCCTGTAAATCCTGTCTGAAATATTTTTATTTCTGTAATTAGACATGATCATCGCCTGTGGCGAAAAAAACAATCTCTACCTTTCATCTACCGCGAAGCGGTTTTGCAAATATTCTGTAAATCCTGTAAATCCTGTCCGAAAAGATAACCCGGATTTTCTTACAACCAAAACGAGATATAATATGAGCAAACGATTAACTGACAAAAGAAACTTATTGTTTTTCGGGTTCGTGATTGCAGCTGCCTTAATGTGTTATATGCCGCTTAAAGAACTTCTTTCGACAACTTCAAACAGGGAATATTATTCTCATATACTTCTTATTCCTTTGGTTAGCGCTTATCTTCTTTATACGGAAAGAAAAGAAATATATTCCGAAAAATCCTATTCATTCGCACCAGGAGGCGCTCTTGTAATTACAGGAATTGTTTTATATGCAATAGGCCAATTAAAGGCTATAAATCTTAACAGCAATGATTATTCATCAATTTCAGTATGTTCCGCTCTTATTATGCTTATAGGCGCTTTTATATTCAGTTACGGAACCCGCGCTTTTAAACAAGCTCTTTTTCCGCTTTTATTTCTTGTTTTCATGGTCCCTATTCCCAGTTTCTTAATGGATAAAATAATTCATTTTATACAGGCTGGATCTACTGAGTTTGCAAATCTTTTACTGATAGCATCCGGTGTTCCATTTTTCAGGGACGGGTTTTATTTTCACCTTTCAACCATGAGCGTTGAAGTGGCAAAACAATGCAGCGGGATAAGATCATGTCTTGCGCTTTTTATTACCGCTCTTCTGGCAGGACATCTTTTTCTTAAATCAGGATGGAAGAAAACCATATTGGCAGCCTGTGTCTTTCCCATTGCCATGTTTAAAAACGGAGTCCGAATTGTTACTCTTACATTGCTGGGCACTTATGTTGATCCGAGAATTCTTCAAAGCGATCTTCACAGGGAAGGAGGAATCCCGTTTTTTGTTGTGGCTCTGCTGATGCTTGTACCGATTCTTTATTTTTTAAGAAGGATGGAAAAAAATAAAGAAAGTTCATAAGTTGGTAAGTTGATAAGCTCATATGGGGAAAAAAATAAATAGCTAATAAAAAGAAAGTTCATGAGTTGATAAGTTGATAAGCCTATTTGGGAAAAGAAAAAAACAACATATTAGCTAATGAGTTAGTCTGTTGATGAGAGTATTTATGGGAACTTTACAAAGCCGGGGATTTGCGTTTGAAGATCTTATGGTATGGCAAAAAGCAGTTGATTTTGCTGAAAATGTAATCAAACTTATCGATAATTGGGATGCCCCGAGAAAACACTATCGCTTGATCGAACAGCTTGAGGCAGCTTCTACAAGTATCGCTATGAATATCGCTGAAGGAAAAGGAAGATACTCACGAACTTACGAACTTATGAGCTTATGAACTTTTTAAATCATGTTTAACATCTACCTCTCATACATAGCAGCTGTTGTAACGGCAGGGATTGCGGTCCTTGCTCTGCGGCGTGATCCGCGCTCTTTTATACACCGTGTTTTTTCAGCGGGTATGATCCTGTGTTCAATTAATGCTGCGCTCACCGGATTGGTTTTTCAGTCATCTTCTGCTGAAGATTTTCTGCTCAGGCTGCATATTCAGACACTTGCATCATCATTACTTCCGGCTGTCTGGCTGCTTTTCAGCATCAGCTTTGCCAGGGCCAATTATGCCGAACAGATATCAAAATGGAAATGGATTATTATTTCCTCTTTTATTCTGCCCGTATCAATATTTGTTTTTTTCAGGGATTCTTTCTTTTCGGGCGAACCTGTTTTAACACAGACATCCGAACTTTTTATCGCAATCGGCAAATCCGGCTATTTATGGCATCTTATATGGATAATTTCTGCAATCCTGATTCTGATGAACTTTGAAAAAACTTTCCGCCATGCCACAGGACATATGCGCTGGCAGACAAAATTCATGTTTCTGGGCTTGGGAGCCATAATCGGAATAAGACTTTTCACTTACAGCTATGTACTTCTTTTTAAAGGCGTAACCACCGGTATTTACGCAATTAATCAGGGAGCGATCCTTGTGGCCGCAATACTTATACTGCGTTCGCTTCTGCGTGGAAAACCTCTTAATGCCAATATCCAGCTTTCCCATGAGCTTCTTTATAATTCATTTACAATGCTCATTGCAGGTATCTACTTTATATTGGCAGGAACGCTCACATGGCTTTCCATCCATTTCGTATGGATCAGCAATATTCATCTGGTAATTTTTTTTATATTTGTAGCTGCAATCGGGATAATCAGCCTGCTGCTTTCAGACCGGCTCAGGGTAAAGAGAAAACGCTTTATAAGCCTTCATTTCAAGCGCCCCCAGTATGACTACCGAAAAATCTGGGGAGATTTTACAAACAGGACCACATTAATAACCCAAACCAAAGATCTTTGCAGCATTGTTGTGAATCTGGTTTCGGAAACTATGGAGATTTTATCCGTAAGTATTTGGATAGTTGATGAAAAACAGGAAAGACTCTCTTTGGGAAGTTCAACGGTATTCAGCGATGCAAGAGCAGATACAATGAGCTTTTCAGGCCATAATATTTCCGATATTATCCTGACAATGGAAAATCAATCAATTTTACTTGATCTTAAAGGAAATACAGACGGCTGGGTGAAATCTTTAAACCTTATTTATGATGCGGAAACGAAAGAATCACATATTCGCTACTGTGTGCCGCTTAATGCCGCCGGACAGCTTATCGGGATTATGACATTAAGCGAAAAGGTATTTTATGAGCCTCTTTCTTTTGAAGAAACCGAGCTTGTAAGAACCATTGCAGATCAGGCAGCTGCCATACTTCAGAATCTTATGTTATCGGAGCATCTCCGAAAAATGAAAGAGCTGGAGGCCTTCCAGTCAATGTCCGCTTTTTTTATGCATGATCTTAAAAATCTGGCGACAAAACTTTCACTTGTAACACAGAATCTGCCTGTTTTTATGGATAATCCCGAGTTTCTAAATGATGCTTTGAAAACAATTTCACAAAGCGTATTAAAGATAAACAGCATGAGCAGCCGCCTCTCTCTTTTAAGCCGGAACCTTGAGCTTTCTTTGGAAAAAACAGATCTTGGCGAAATGGTTGTATCAGCAGTATCCGGTATAAAAGGATATACATCAGCTAAAATCACACAAAACATAAGTAATATCCCTTTGCTTTATATAGATCCCGAACAGATCCATAAAGTACTTGAAAATCTTCTTATGAATGCCTGCGATGCCCTTGGAGATGATGGAAAAATTATTGTTGAAACTTTTTGTAAAGAAAACTGGGCGCAAATTTCTGTTATTGACAACGGCTGCGGAATATCAGAAGAATTTAAAGAAAAAGATCTTTTCCAGCCTTTCAGAACAACAAAAAAACAGGGTATGGGCATCGGCCTTTATCACTGTAAAACAATTATTGAAGCTCACGGCGGCAGAATTGAAGTTGAAAGCAAAGAAAACGAGGGAACAAAGTTTATTGTTTTTTTGCCGATAAATAAAAAAGGATAAGGAAGGGCTCAGGGATCAGAAAAAAAACATCATGCAGAGGCCGGTTTGTAACCCGCCTGTTTCAGATCATGGTTCGGACAGCAAACTACGCTATTCGATATTCGATACGGGATAAAATATGAAAAAACCAAAGTTATTGATAGTGGATGATGATGAAGATCTGCGGACTCAGATGAAGTGGGCTTTGGCAAAGGACTATGGAGTTCTTCTGGCTGAAGACCGGAAAAGCGCTCTTGAAATATTTAATAAGGAACATCCGCTTGTTGTAACACTGGATCTGGGCTTGCCTCCGCATCCGGCCGGCGTGGAAGAAGGCTTTCTGACATTATCTGAGATTCTTGCCGAAAATGCCCAGGTGAAAGTAATTATAATCACCGGTCGGGGAGAAAAAGAAAATGCCCTACGGGCTGTTGCACAGGGGGCTTATGACTTTTTCTACAAGCCGATACAGATAGATGAACTGAAGGTTGTGTTAAAACGCGCTTTTTACGTATCCCAGCTTGAGCAGGAGCAAAGGAAACTGCAGAGACGGTTGAGCCAGGACACCTTTGAAGGTATGATTGGCACCTGCCCGAAAGTACTTGAAATTTTTTCAACTATACAAAAAGTATCAACAACGGATGCGCCTGTTCTTATCACCGGTGAAAGCGGAACAGGCAAGGAGCTGGTCGCCCGTGCGATCCACAGTCTCAGCAGGCGCAAATCACAACCTTTTATCGCTATAAATTGCGGCGCCATACCTGAAAATCTTCTTGAAGGCGAGCTTTTCGGCCATGAAAAGGGATCGTTTACCGGCGCTCATGTCCAACGCAAGGGACGTATTGAGATGGCGGAAGGAGGCACATTATTCTTAGATGAAATTGGTGAACTGCCCCTCTCTCTTCAGGTCAAACTGCTGCGCTTTCTTCAGGAAAAGGTTATCGAACGTATAGGCGGAAGAGAAGAACTTGAAATTGATACCCGTGTTCTTTCAGCCACAAACCGTGATCTGGAAGAGGCTATGAAAAACGCAAGTTTCAGAAATGACCTTTATTTTCGTCTTGGAGTGGTTTCCATATCGCTTCCGCCTCTAAGAGAAAGAAAAGGAGATGTTTTACTTCTCGCAAAAATTTTCCTTGACCGGTATGCTGATGAAAACAAAAAAAATATAAAAGGATTTACAGCTCAGGCTATCGATGCCATCGAACGGTATGAATGGCCGGGAAATATCAGGGAGCTTGAAAACCGCATAAAACGCGCCGTTATAATGGCCGAAAGCAAAAAAATAAGCCCTGAAGACCTTGAAATAGCTTCCGTAAATTCAAAATTTGAAACCATGGGACTTAAGGAAGCCCGCGAAGCTTTGGAAAAAGAACTGATTTTAAAAGCGCTCTTCCGCAACAGCAACAATTTAACTAAAGCTGCTTTGGAACTTGGCATAAGCCGCCCGACTTTATATGATCTCATGGAAAAATTTGAAATCCCGAAAGAATAATACCAACGGAAACCAGGATCAAGGATCGAGGTTGGAGGTTCGAGGTGCAAGGTACGAGGTGCAAGGTGAAAGGTGAAAGGTACGAGGTGCAAGGTTCGAGGTTCGAGGTTCGAGGTTGGAGGTTCGAGGTGCAAGGTTGGAGGTGAAAGGTTCGAGGTTCGAGGTGAAAGGAAAATGCAGCACCTTCATCCTTTAACCTTTAACCTTGAACCTTTATCCTTTTACCTATCATTTTATAATATAATACCCTGGTGAAACCTTATATTTATCAAGCATAGCAAGATATGAAGGGTTTATGCCGGAAGAAGAATTCACCATAAGCTCTATAGTTATATTCCTTTCATTTCCTCTTATATAACCTTTTACCCTCGCATATATTCCATTTCCCTCCATTACCAGAGATTTTATTGTAATTAATCCCTTCTCTTCAATCAGAACTCCGCGTGCTTTTTTAAACATATCAAGCGGAATCAAACCGGCACCTCTTATATTTGCATCATTTAAAGAAAATTTAATTTCGCTTTGCTTTCCTTTTTTTAACAGATCAAAATCAATGTTTCCTGTACCGTCAATTCCGAAAAAGTTCTTAACTACAAGCAAATCTGAGATATCAATTCCGCTGCCATTGATTTGTGCAACCGGACCCACTCCTTTTTTAAAACCAACATTTCCATTGATGTTTCCCTTCTTCGTATTGCATTGAAAATCTATTCCCGGAGATAATTTCAAAAAAGAGACAAAATCTATTCCTGCCTTTAAATTATAAATTATTACAATCAGCCTGTTGTCAGGATAACTTATTCTGACACTTTTTATTCCGATATTATAAAAAATCCCTTTTTCAAAGCCATTGTAATCGACACTGATCCTGCTGTATTTTTTCAGGGAATCCTTGATAAAATCGGATATAAATCTTTCGGGAACTGCGATTATCCATACCCCCCAAAAAACAAAAAACACTATTGCAATAAAAAGGGCTGCTTTTTTCATATAATATTATTGATTCCAATGATTTATATAGGAAGTATCAAAGCTTGATGCCTGTTAATTTACCATACTCTGACACGATTGTTGCGTGTTTTTTGGAGCTTTTTCGGTAAACAGCGATATGTTCATGGAAATATCCAAAAGTTCAGGAAATGCAAATGATTTTTCTATCGACACTTTATTTATTTTAAGAAGCATGGGCACATTTTCTATTTTATAAAAAATATTGACCAGTTCATTCAGACTGACTTGTTCCAGCATAACCTCAGCATTTTTTTCATTCATCCTGCCTTCTGTTTCTCTTTCCTCTAAATTCTTTACAGACTTTATCTTCCCTTTAATTCCAAGCGGTAAAAACACTTCATCCAGGGCATGAATAATGCTGTCGATTTTTGACAATGATTTTTTGTTTTCAATATTGCTTATATGCACTTTCAGGTTATTATATTCATTACTTAAAGCATAAAAGCCATTTAGCCTTACTTTTAGTGCTGATAGTTCTTTTTCTGCTTTTTTATCAAATAGATATAAAGGAATAATTAGAAGATAAAAACATAAAAGAAGAAAGAATATTATAATATTACTGCGGGAACATTTATTATGGATATTTTGAGATAAATTTTCAGCGATATCCTTTAGTCTCATATTTATTCGGGCCTTTGCCTGGCAACTACGGTAAAAAACACCTTGCCATCTGTTGCCGGTTTAATATCCGAAATCAAAACATCCGATAAGTATTGTTCATACTTTGCCCTGGCCTTGTCCACAGATTCCATCGAAGCAGCCTCTGCCTTCATTTTAATAAATCCTTTTTCAAACCGGATTCCAGCATACACTATCCCCTTTGCAGGTTTTTCAGAAAGTTCAAGAATAAAACGGAGGGGATCTGCTCCTGTTAAAACATCACTCTTTTTTTCCATCTCTTTTATATGAGATTTCATCTGATATACTTCATCAATTATTTTTTTTTCATCCGGAAAAAGCTTTGCATACATATTCCGCAATGCCTTCTTCTGCGAAGAAATCTCTTTTTTTGTTATTACCAGATCAAAAAGGATATTTGCATTGATAACAAAAGCCAGTAAAAAACCCAGAATCGCCGTTGTTTTGAGAATACGATTTCTTCTGGCAATGTCTTTTGTATATGCCAAAGGGCCGGATCTTAAATTGATGGTCGGTTTTTCTATCTCGAGTGCTGCAGCAACTATTCTGTCGAACTCTATCTCACTATCCGTATTTGCAGCAATGCGTTCGGCAAGAGAAAGCACTTCATCACCTGCCTGAAGAATTCTGCCGAGGGCTATAGATGTAATTATGCGCGGATCAATATTATTAAAAGCAAGCTTTTCAATCTCAGCATCAAGGATTTTTTTATCGGCATAAACTACAAGTATATCAAATCCGCTTTCAGTAGCTTTAAGAACAATCGTATCAAAAATAATAATAATTTTGGGATTATCTTCAATAATAAGACTTTCAAGTTCCAAAGGTATTGTTTTATCCAGTTTTTCCTTGTCTGAATATGGAAGATTAATTATCCTGAAATTTAACAGATCAATGGGGATACTGAGATAAAATTCATTGATATCTTTCGGGATTTCATCAGATAAATAGTCAAGTTCTTTCTCAAATTTATTTTCCCCTGAAATCTCATTAAAAATATATATAGGCATTTTATACTGCTTATTCTCATTTTCATCCTCCTTCAAACCGGATTCGGAAACAGCTTTTTCATAATGAAAATCAATAAAGCCTATTTTTTTCATAACTCTCCAAATTGCCCGATTAATCTTATACAAAACATATAAAAGACAGTTGGCTGATTGCCAGCTGTTAAACCGCCTGTCACCCGACCAGCCTTTCACTCATCAACTCTTATCAACTCACCAACCCACCAACTCATGAACTTACGAACTTATCAACTTATGAGCATCCTTTAACCTTGTTCCTTTAACCTTTAGCCTCGAACCTTTCACCTTGTCCCTTTCACCTTTCACACCAGTATCTAGTTACAAACATCCGGCCGTTATTTTCCACAACACATTCTATTATTCTCTTTATCTTGTCATTTTCTGCCGTTGACGTTATCCTCAGATTCACAGCTTTTACTACAATCTTACCCATAAGGGACTGTCCGAGAGAACCCTCAAATCCTGCGATTTTAACCAGATCGCTTGCACGCTCGAGAGGTTCAATATCCCTGTATTTTATAATTCTTTCAGCAAGCCGCTCGCTGATATCGGCATTAAGGGCCATAATTACCGGAATAGACGCGCTGTTGATATTTACCAGATCGGAGGTAAGTCCGTCCACACCATATACTGTGATAAAAGGCCTTAATGATTCATATGTTTTTAAATCCATACCAGGCAGAAGTCTTAGTTCATCCATGCTGTACATATATGCATTTTTAGCACCTGTTTCGGACCCGGCAACCCTTGATTCACTGTCGCTGTCTATCCAGTCTGCAATCCTGTATGCAATTTGTTCTTCAAGCCCAATATTTTTCAAAAGCCTCTTAAATAATTCAATCGCCACATCATTTGTGGTTCCATTAGGCCAGACAATACTGTTTAAATTAAATTTTGCGTTCTCATCCTCCACTCTTACAAGAACATTACCGCCAGCTCTGCCTGCGGCTTCGGAAAATATGTTTCCCAGAGGGATCTCATATTTGCCGGGATATGTGTATGTATTAAGTAGCTGTTTATCCGAAATTTGTTTTTTGGCAATAGTAATCCCGGATTTGGCGGCCAGCGACAGCTGCCGGCTTACTATCCAGTTATTAAGACTTGCATTAGTTGAATATACATCATGCACAAACTCAACAACCATTGCTGTCATAATAGCAAGGATCATAATTGTGAGTATAAGAGCCATTCCTTTATTTGAATCCATTGAGGAATTTGAATAACTCATAATACCGACGCAGAGCCCCCATTATAAGTAACTTTCCCTACTCTGGGCTTTGCTATATCAGAAATTACAAACAGCCTGCCAGACTTATCCTGTTTGTCTTTGTTTGTAAGAAAAAAAGTAACGGAAATTTTCACCTCGTCCGGAACATACTTTGTCAAAGAGCTGTCCCAGGTTTTTACCCAGCGGTTCCCGAACCTGCTCTCCACGGTAAAAGATTCCACATCTTCCAGCATATCAACCTTATTACTTGCTGATGGCTGAGATAAATCAGGTTGAGAACAAGCTGATATTATTTCTTTTGTTATGATCAGCCTGCCATCTCTCTCATCCACATTATAGTTTAGTTTTACCACACCTTCTATAGAAGAAGAAAATGAAGTCATAGTCAGCCGGGAGGTCTGCCGGCCAAAATAATCCCTGTCTTCCGTACTGAATACAGAATAGTTATTATCAGGAGAATAATATACAGATTCAATTTCTCTTTTTAATATATCAACAAAAGCACGCGATTCCTGAAGTTTAAGCAGAGTACCGTCAACTGCCGCAAGCGCTTTGTGAGAAAGAAAAAAAGTCTGATAAAGGGCGGTCAGCACCACAGATAATATTGCTACTGATATCAATATTTCCAATAACGTAAAACCTCTGTCTTTCCTCACTTCTTTTCTCCGCCACATGACCCCTGATCCCTGATATTCTGGCTTCCTGTTTTTGGCTTTTCAATTACCCAAAGCGGGCGGGTTATGAACCAGCCCCTACGCCTGGCCCCTGATCCCCGCTTTTGGCTATAATTTCTGAGAGTAACACTTTTTCTTTCCCGTCTGTTACCGTAACCCCTATTTCCAGCATACCCGGATATTTTGAATCTGAAACTCTTGTTTCATATTGGATATAGGGATAAGGCTCCGGAAATTTTCCACGACTTTCGGATGGATTATTTTCCATCCCGTATATTTTTTCATGAGCCAATATATCAATCTGGGTTAATACAATCTGCCTATCAGCAATACTCAGATGATAGTTTAATGAAGAAATGAGGGTAAAAAGAAGCCCTCCTATAATGGCGAGGCTAATCATGACTTCAAGGAGGGTAAATCCTTTGTTCATCTTTAAACCTTATCCTGTTTTATTATTTTTATTCTGCCACTTAAAAAATTTGAACTAACCCCAATGCCTGAATCATCATCCTTTAAATTAATTACGAAACTTTCCGATGAACCCATAGGAGTAAAAAATATATTTACTTCTCCATCAGATACAAGGCCTCTGGTTTGCAACAAAATACTTGCCAGATTCTTGATACCCTCTTTTTTTTCGCCTTCCGGGCCTTTGTAAATAAGAGTTTTACGGCCCAGATCAAATTTAGCAGCATAAGTCTCTTTCATGGTTATTGCGCTATCATTAAGATAACGCAGCACCGATGCCAATAAAGCCGCTTCGGATTTCAACTTGCCGCTTTCATGAAAGCCAATGTTTGGGAAAGATACCATAAGCATTACAGAAATGATAAAAATCACAACGATCAATTCAATAAGGGTAAACCCATTATTTCCTGCTTTATTCAATTATCCCCCCAAAATCGAACAGCAAACGGCGTATTGCAATACGCCCCTACACCCTGAATCCTTTTACCTTCAACCTTTAACCTCGAACCTTTCACCTTGTTCCTCGAACCTTTATCCTTGTTCCTCGAACCTTTCCCCTTCAACCTTGCTTTCCCCTTATCAACTCACCAACTCACGAACTTATGAGCTGTTTTTTCCCCTTGAACCTTATTCCATATCCCCCCAGTTATTAATATCCGCATCCTTACCTTCTCCGCCTTCTTTGCCATCTCCGCCAAAACTCATAATATCACAATCACCCTCTAGGCCGGGAGAAATAAATATGTACGGATTTCCCCATGGATCAAGCGGTATCTTTTTTTGTTCCAGATATCCGCCCGCCCTGTAATTCCTGGGTATTCGCCCTGTCTCAGGTTTTGTTGTAAGGGCATCAAGGCCTTGTTGAGTATCAGGATAAAAGCCATTGTCAATTTTATACAGTTTCAGAGCGGTTTCAAAATTTTTAATCTGCACCTTTGCTTCTGTCACACGGGCATCATCTGTTCTGCCGATGATTTTCGGTGCAACTATCGCAACCAGAAGGCTTAAGATAAAAACTACTACAACAAGCTCAATCAGAGTAAACCCTCTTATTAAAATATATTTTTTTTGCATATCCTGCCTCAATAAGTATATCTAACAGCAATTTATATGGCTCGCAAACCGGTATATTTGAGACATATGGGCGTATTGCAATACGCCCCTACACCCTGAACCTGGTTTACTCTTATGAGCTTATCAACTCACCAACTCACGAGCTATTTTTTTCTTTCACCTTGAACCTTGAACCTTGAACCTTATTCCTTGAACCTCGAACCTTTCACCTTGAACCTTTAACCTTTTACCTTTAACCTTTATTTTATAAGTTGATTCATCTGAAATATCGGAAGTAAAACTGCAAGAACTATAATACAAACCACAAAACCCATTACAAGTATCATTATCGGCTCAAATAATGATAAGGCCCTTTCGATTTTTCTGTTGAATTGCTCTTCATATGAATAGGCGGCTCTGTTCAATGTCTGAGCGAGATTGCCGCTTTTCTCACCGGTTGATATAAGCCGTAATATAATCGGCGGAAATCCGGGCAGGGAGGAGGACATCTGCTGTCCTGCTGCTACTTTTTCCACTGAATTGAGAACAGAATTTTCCAGCTTTCTGTTGCCTATGGATTTTGCAGAAAGTTTGAGCGCTTTCAACAAAGGAATGCCCCCACCGAGAAGAGCGCCCATAGTTCTTGCAAATCTTGCATAATACAGGCTCTGAATTATATTGCCTGGCAATTTGAGAATAATACCGTCAATTTGTGTTCTGTATTTAAGAAGTATCTTTCTTAATGAAACAGCCGCCGCCACGCTTACCGCAAGTATTGCCCACCAGTATTTGGAAACAAAATTGCTTAACGCTACAATTACTACAGTAAGAAAAGGCAACGAACCTCCTGTTTCTGTAAATATTCTTACGATTTTGGGCATTACAAAAGAAAAAAGGAAGAAGAGAATCAGGGTGCTTACCCCGGCCATTAAAAGAGGATACACAGTTGCAGATCGTATTTTAGCTTTTATGGAAGCCTGTGTTTCAAGAAAATCGGCAATCTTTACAAGAACCATATCTAAAGATCCGCTCGTCTCACCGGCCTGAACCATATTAATATAATATTCCGGAAACACATATCCATAGCTTTCCAGCGCTTTATGAAGACTCGTACCGGAAGAAACGCTTTCCCGTATCTGATTCAGCAGATCACCATAAAATCCGGGATATTCATCAGAAAGTGATTGCAAAGCATCCATAAGCTGAACTCCTGAAGCAAGAAGCATCGAAAGATTTCTTGTAATATCAGGCAAAAAAGTATCATCTTTTTTTTGGAATATACTTCTTTCAGGTTTTCCGGTTATTTCCAGAATATCTGTGGGAGAAATCAGTTTGGCCTTTAAAGCAGAAATTGCATCGGAATGTCCCTCGGCCTCTATAATGCCTTTTGTTTCCGCACCTTTGGAATTATATCCTTTGAATTTAAATTTCGGCATAGTCTTTCTGCGTGACTCTAAGTATTTCCTGCAATGTAGTAATGCCTTTCAGAACTTTATCAATTCCCTCCGCATAAAGGGTTCTCATTCCCTTAGAAACTGCGTACTCCCTGATAGCCTGGGCATCGACCCGCTGTGAAATCATTTGTCTTAAGTTGTTGTCTATGGAAAGAATTTCAAAGATCCCGGTTCTTCCGAGATAACCGCTTTCCCTGCACTCCTTGCATCCTTTACCCCTGTATAATTGTTCTACCGGCATAGGGAAATAAGCCTCTTCCGACGGCGCGGGCATAAAAGTCTCCTTGCAATAAGGGCAAATATTTCTGACAAGGCGCTGCGCAACAACTGCCACAAGGGAAGAAGCAACAAGGAAAGGCTCCATCCCCATATCGGCAAGTCTTACAATAGAGGATACCGCATCATTGGTATGAAGCGTGCTTAAAACAAGATGCCCTGTCAGAGAAGCCTGAATCGCTATTTCAGCAGTTTCAAAATCACGTATTTCACCAACCATTATAATATCAGGGTCCTGCCTCAGTATTGATCTTAATCCGGATGCAAAGGAAAGGCCTATTTTAGGATTCACCTGCATCTGTCCTATGCCCTTGAGTTGATATTCCACAGGATCTTCAACAGTTATGATATTTCTTCCTTCAGTATGAACTCTGTTTAAAGCGGCATACAGGGTTGTTGTCTTACCGCTTCCTGTCGGTCCGGTAACAAGGATAATACCGCTTGTGTTCTCAAGAAGCTTTTCAAAATTATTTTCATCCTGTTTATCAAGTCCCACTTCATAAAGACCGATAAGCCCCTGTTTCCTGTTAAGCAACCTTAATACAGCTCTTTCTCCGAAAGAAGTAGGAATAATAGATACTCTGAGATCTATGTCCTGGCCTCCGATAAGAAGCCTTATACGTCCATCCTGCGGAAGCCGCTTTTCGGCAATATCAAGATTGGCCATAATTTTTATCCTGCTTATCAGAGCCTCCTGTATGATTTTAGGAGGACGCAGAACCCTGTGCAGTATCCCGTCAATCCTCATTCTCACTTCAAGATCTTTTTCGTAAGGCTCTATATGGATATCACTTGCCCTTTCTTTGAATGCCTGCTGGAAAAGGGCATTAAGAAGCCGGATAATAGGGGCATCTTCAGTAAGCTCAAGGATGTCTCTCGGTTTCTCAAACTCCGTTGCCACGGAAGACAGATCCTCTGCCGCCATATTGTCCATAACCTCTTCGGCATTACTTATCTGGCCGTAATATTTGCTGATAGCCTCAATGACAATACCCGGCTCCGCTCTTAAAGGTTTAACCTTAACACCAAGTCTTTTCGCCAGCTCAACAGCAGCCAAAAGGCCATTATTACCGGATACTGCCGCAATCAGTGTTTTCTCTTCTATTCTAAGCGGTATGACAAGATTATTTTTTGAATAGAAATACGGAACCTGACTCAGAAGATTAAGATTTACTTCATTATCTTTGATATGCTCTAAAGTTTCCATTCTGATTTCCATTATCCAACAGCAAAATTCACTGCCCGATCTTTTGCTTACCAACTCACCAACTTACGAACTGTTTTTTTCTTTCGCCTTTCACCTTTATCCTTTAACCTTGAACCTTTATCCTTACTTCCTCATTCCCTATCCCTGCTTTTTTCTGCTGAATCATGAATCAAGATCCTCGGAACAGGTTCAACGTTTTGCACTTCAGGAATTGATGAGAAAATATCTATTGCTTTTCTATAATCCATGCTCTTGTCAAGCGTAAGATGGTAAACGCCGCTTTGAGTAATTTTGGCATCTGATATCTTTTGTTCCAACAGAATCCTGCGAATAACCTCTGCGCTGACACCTTCTTTGAAGGTAACAATTAATTCATCAGCCGCATACTGTTTTTCTTTATGCATATAATCGTTTAGCTTATTATGAGTAATCATGGAAAGATCGGAGGAATCGTTGATGATATAAGGAGTAAGAAATACCAACAGATTTGTCTTTGCCCTGGAAATGCTTCTGTATTTAAAAAGCCAGCCCAAACCCGGGATATCTCCTAAAAGAGGAATCTTTGTGATCGACTCTTCATCCCTTTCCTGCATGAGCCCACCAATTACAACAGTCTGTTTATCCTTTACTGCCACAGATGTTTTTGTAGATCTTTTGGTCATAGTAGGACCTATTGATGTGATAACATTTTCGGAACCGGCTTTTTGCGCTGAAATTTCCTGATATATATCAAGTTTTACATATTCCCCCTCGTTTATCTGAGGTTTTATCTTTAAAAGTATACCAACATCTTTGCGTTCTATTGAAGTCAGAACGGTTGAGGTTGTTGTGACATCCCTTTCCCTGTTTAAGATCAAGGGAATATTTTCACCTACCAGTATTTCAGCTTCCATATTATCTGATGTAAGAATCTGAGGCGTTGAGAGGACATTTACAGCATCCTTGAAATCGCTCATGCTAAAAAGTGCCGTAATCCCTGGAACTTTAATATCAGAAGTTCCTCCGGCCACAAAAGTCTGCGGAACTGTGAAATAATTGGACATGCCGCCCAATGTAAGACCGGTCATACCTGAAAGTATGGAATTTACTGTTGCAGCATCAACCGTTCCTACTCCCCCCACAAAAATAGGCTCGCCATTCCTTGTAACCGCAGCGCGCCATTTTGATCCCAGCTCAAGCAATTTATCAATGGAAACTTCGGCAATCATAGCTTCCACAAAAACCTGCTTTCTTCTCTTATCAAGCTTTTTTATGATTTGCTGCAGGTTCTGGTAATCTGCCGGAGTGGCGACAACTACCAGAGCGTTTGACGCCTTGTCCGCCGTAATAGCTATGCCTCCGGCAGTCTCAAACACAGACATGGCCGCAGCCGGCTGCTTTGACTGGCCGGCTTTCACCAGATCCTGCAGCACTTTTGCAAGTTCAACAGCATCTGCATTTTCCATGAAATAAACATTGATCATTCCATGGGCCTCAGGAGAACGCACATCAAGCAGGGAAATAAATGAATGCATTGATTCTTTTATGGATTTATCTCCGAACAGAAGAACTGCGTTTAGCCTCTGCTCTGCAACAGCCTTTCCGGTATTACCGGGCATTGCCTGTGACAATACTTCCCGCTGCCCCCGGTTTATATTTTCATTTACCATCTTGGCAACAGTTTCAGCGCTTGCATATTTAAGATATACAATTTCAGGCATCTCTCCAATATACGGCTGGTCTATTGACTCAATAATGGAAGCTATCTTTCTGATATTTATTCCCGAATCTATTATCAACAGCATATTGCCGGGTCCGAACACAGATGCCAAACCATCTTTAGACACCATTGGCGCAATAAAGTTAAGCGCTTCTTTGGAAGAAACATTATTTATCGTTATAAGTCTGGCGACATAACTTTCATTGGCAGGAAGTTTTTTTCCCGATACTTCCATTCCGTCGTGTTTTGCCTCCGGAGTAGGAATAATTTTATAAATACCTGCTATAGTTGGAATAACAGTATATCCTTTTAATGCAAGCACGGATGTAAACAGACTGAAAGCATCGTTAACACTGATTTTTGACGGAGCAATGATTGTAACTTTACCCACGAAACTCTCATCGAAAATAAAATTCTTTCCGGTAATTTCACTCACAAATTTTGCAACAACAGGAAGGTCTATATCCACAAAATTAAAGCTTATCTTCTCCGTGTCTTTTGAAGCCGCAAAAGCATCCGGAGCAATATACCCGGTGAATATAAAAGATACAGCCAACAACAGAATCCAAATATTTTTTTTACCGATCATGCACGCCTGCCTTATCTTTACCTGATTTGATATGTCATAGTTTCTCTTTTACCGGATCTTATGATATCAAGCTGCACCATGTTCGCCCCCTTTAAGGCTGAAAATGCCCTGAGCGCTTTTTCGGGGTTTGTAATATCGTAATCGTTTATTCTCATAAGAATATCATCATTTTTCAATCCAAGAAGGCTATGTATTCCGCCACTCTTGACTTCTCTTACAATAAATCCCTCCTGATGGTTATCCACCATATTGGGGATTAATCTTGCCTGGGAAAGAAACCGGCCGGGATTGTCCAGCGCTTCATTGATAATCTTCTGATCAATAACATAATCCCCTTTATCAAGTTGCTCTGCAGAAGAGGAAGGCTCATTACTTAAAGATTCTTTGTTCTGTTCAATAGCCAAAGATTGAACCACGGGAATTTCCGAAATCAAATCTCCATTTTCTATATAGACCTTATCATTATCCACTTTTTTCAGCAAACCGGTTCCCGGTATAATTTCACCCGCCTTATATATCTCCTGTTTACCGTTACTGCCCGCAAATACGGCATAGCTGAACATATCATCACCTGAAATAGTCCCAATCAGTTTAATGTCCGAAGCTGGAAGCGGCATGTCGGATGAACCGCCTAGTGGTTTTAAGGTATCGGTTTTGAAACCAAAAGGATTATTTTTAAGAATGGATTCATATTCCATCAGATCTTTTTTTGCATATTTCGGGCTTGCAGCCTGAAAAGAAACCGGAGATTTTACATTTTTTTTATTATAACCTCTTGTAATTAAACTACGTATGCTTATCAGAAAAAAAACAATCAGTACAGCTAAAAGAAACAAATTAAAAATGCTCAATACATCCGCTTTTCGGTAAAGCATATTATAACCCCCGGAATAAGCAACCTAAAAAAATAGATAATAACTTTATCATGTTATCGAAATAAGTCAATTATATTATCACCCTGCTGAAAGCTGATCCTTACCTTCCCCTTACCAACTTATGAACTCACGAACTCATGAGCTGTTTTACCTTTCACCTTTAACCTTTCACCTTTCCCCTTGAACCTTTAACCTTGAACCTTGAACCTTTAACCTTCTTCCGTCGGTTTTCTTTACAATTTTATCAAGCACTTTTTTTATATTATATCATACCAATTTTACTATATATTTTTGCCTTTTTATCCTGACAAATCTCCTTTTCAGCCTTAAAATCGTCGGTTTTCTTTACAAAACCGTCACAATATGTATCTATGGTACTTATATTATTATATATAGCGTTTATATTTATTTTGCGGCTATTTGCAATGCAGGCAAATCAAACGAACATACTCCTTAAACATCTATTTCCGAACCAACCCCCCTGCCCCTGAAACCGGCTGTTTTACCTTATCAACTTATGAACTTACCAACTCACGAGCTGTTTTTTTCTTTATCCTTGCACCTTTAACCTTGCCCCTTGCACCTTTCTTTCCCCTTACCAACTCACCAACTCACGAACTCACGAGCTGTTTTACCTTGCCCCTTTCACCTCGAACCTTGAACCTTCTTCCGTCGGTTTTCTTTACAATTTTTCTATAAACAGACAATAAGTGCCCCTTATTCCCTTCATGGTGATACTTATATTAATAAATTTATATAACTTTATATATTATAATATCATTTAGTTAATAGATATTATGCAAATAATTTAATCCCGATACTCCAAATCAGGCATATTCATTGCACACAATGTATTACAAAATAAAAATGTAATTTCACAAAATAATAGAAAGGAAGTAAATATGAAAAATTTAAAGAAAATGATACTCGGTGTGATTATGATGATGCTTATGGTAGTAATGTTTGTGGCTCCAAATTCTTATGCCGATACAATTGCTACTGGGAACTGGATTAAGTTGTATAATGGAACGTATGGCACTACTGCCGGAGGAGAGTTTAATGTATGGATGAGTACAAGTAAAACAGGAACATATACAAATCAGAACTTTAGCACCTTTTGTATTGAAACTGACGAATATATTAATTATGATACTCCACTTTATGTTGAGAATATAAGTAAATCTGCAGTCAATGGTGGTTCTGGAGGTCCAGACCCAGATCCTCTTGACGTAAAAACAGCTTATCTTTATTATAATTTCAGAATGGGGAATTTAAGTTCACTCACTACGGGCACATGGAGTTACGATAATACCGGAATAGATGCCCTACAGAGAGCTATATGGTATATTGAAGAAGAAACTTCGGGGATAAATAATTATCTCGTTACACTGGCCAACAATGCCTCTGCAGCGGACAAACAAATAGCTTATAATAATGTATGGATACTAAACCTTACGGATGGAGCTCAGTACCCAACAAAAAAACAGGATCAACTAACTCTTATTCCAACAGTTCCCGAACCAGCCACACTTCTCCTTCTTGGCTTCGGTCTGATCGGACTCGCAGGCGCAGGCAGAAAATTTAAAAAATAGATTAAAAGCGGTTTACGGTTGACGGTTTACGGTTGACGGTTGACGGTTGACGGTTTACGGTTTACGGTTTACGGTTGACAGTTGACGGTTAAAAACGGTTAACGGTAAAAGAAATTTAAAAAAATAATTCAATAAAAAAGAGGCAGAGTCGAAACCGGCTCTGCCTCTTTTTTATTTGCCGGATATTGATATCCTAAAATCACATGTTGCCTCCGCTTTTTATTGTTGCACACATTAAATTACGGACTTACAAAAATCCGGGCGTATTGCAATACGCCCCTACACCTTTAACCCTTCTTTCCCCTTATCAACTTATCAACTCACGAACTTATGAGCTGTTTTTTCATCTTATCCTTTAACCTCGAACCTTTATCCTTGCACCTTTAACCTTGCCCCTTGCACCTTTCTTTATCAACTTACGAACTTACGAACTCATGAGCTGTTTTTTTCTTTATCCTTATTCCTGGATTTTTAACCCTTGCGGCCAGTTACAGCATATTTCAAGGCAGATTTTCAAAATCATCTAAATCCTTATGCCGTCCACTCGATTTCTTATTAATCTTCAATTTATTCAAGCTAATGATATTTACTTCAATTCCATCTATTTCATCAACAGCCCTATTTTTAAAGCATTCCTCAAAATTAACACCGGAAATTGTGGTTAGTATTTCAATCCGCATAGGAGCAATACCCATGCGTACAATACTATTCTTTTTAAGGAAGAGTTCCTTAGATAATTGGGGGGTATCAAAACCAAATTCCTTTAAAACTAACACCATTTTCTCCGCAGTTTCAGGATCTATAGCTATCCAAATATCCATATCATTTGTTGCCCGTGGATACCCATGATAACCGACTGCATAACCGCCAATCAATAAATATTGGATATTTTTAGCCTTCAGCAAATTCAAGAACTCTTTGAAGTCCGGAGGTAGCACCATGTCCATAGTTAATCCTTCTTAACACTTCAATATGCTGCAATCTTTCAATTGGATTCCTGGAAAACCAATAGTTTTTGTCATCCGATTGATCTGATAATGTCATTACCGAGAAGAATTTTTTGTCTATTTTTATATCAACTAATTCTTTATCCATATTTTTCACTTTCGATTTATTTTCCGGTCACTTGATATTACTATCTATTATTAATACATATAAGTCAAGCCATCTTCTTTTTTCAGCTTACGCACTATTTTTATCTCTCACAGAGCACATGGAATTGAGCTCCTTATCAAGAAACCGGAATCAACAGGAATGAATGGAAAAAATCGGATCATTGATCACATCTTTGTCTCCCGTAAAGATGCTTGATGTTGGGCGCGCAATCCGTTTTGCTCTCGATATATAAAAAAATCCGGGCGTATTGCAATACGCCCCTACACCTTCAACCTTGCTTTTCCCTCACCAACTCACCAACTTATGAGCTTATGAGCTTCTTTTCCTTTCCCCTTATCAACTTATGAACTCATGAGCTGTTTTTTTCTTTATCCTCGCACCTTTAACCTTGCCCCTTGCACCTTTCTTTTCCCTCATCAACTCACGAACTCATGAGCTGTTTTTTCACCTTTATCCTTTAACCTATCTTTTTAAGCGCTTTT
>NZ_JBAMMY010000085.1:0-10393 GCF_051233685.1 Desulfobacterium sp. N47 | reverse complement strand
CCGCCTCCGAGATATTCGAGGGTCTCTCCGGCGGCCTCCGGATTCATCCTTGGCATATTACTCATAAACCGCTGCGTATAAAAAAACAAGAGGTCAACCACAACATCTTGGGGTCACCCACACAAATGTGCGATGCGGCATATATTAAAACACAAGTGGTTATGGATGCTTGAGGGATATATTGTAAAAGGGCTTTTATGTCAATAATTAACGCTGGCGACCAAATATAAACAAAACAAAAATCGATATAAATCTGTTTTTGAATCAGCGAAGAATAAAATTACTGAATTATTACATCAACCATTGTATCCTTTAAAAGTCCTTCCGTGTTTTTCCCTATTTTTATCAGCCCGTCAGCTCTAATCATAGTATTTATCAGCCCGGATTTTCCTAAAACAGGTTCTGCAAGCACAACGCCGTCTTTTTCAATTAAGCGGACCCTTACATAATCAGTTCTTCCCTGGGCCGAAGCAATGTTTCTTGTCAGTTTAGCAGAAATTGCCGGGATTATATTTGCAGAAGTATTGCCGCTTATCTTTTCGATAAAAGGTTTAACCACTGCTGTAAAAACAACCATAGCCGAAACCACATGTCCGGGAATACCCCATACTGCCTTTTTGCCTGATCTTGCAAGAATTGTAGGTTTGCCCGGACTGATAGAAATGCCATGAACAATTATTTCGGAATCGGGAAGATCGGATAAAACTTCAATTGTAAAATCGCGGACTCCAACCGAACTTCCTCCTGAGATCAAAACCATATCGGAGCGCAAAAGAGCATTGCTGCAAATATCATAAAGGTTTTTATAATTATCTTTTACAATTCCGAATGTTAAAGGAATACCCCCGGCTTCCTTAACCTGGTTTGAAAGAGTATATGAATTTATATCTCTTATTTGCCCTGAAACAGGAATTTGTGAAACCGGCACGACCTCGTCTCCGGTTGAAATTATACTGATTACCGGTTTTTTATAGACTTTTACTTTTTCTTTTCCGAATGCTGCAAGAAGACCTGTCTCCTGTGGTCTTATTTTTCTGCCTTTTGGAAGAATAATACTTCCTTTGAGAAAATCCTCTCCTTTTTCAATGACATTATGCCCTGGTGCAATGCTTTTATAGATTTCTATCGTTTGTTCATCCAGAACTTCGGTATGTTCAATCATAATAACACTGTCAGCACCATCAGGAAGCATTCCTCCGGTTGATATTCTGGCTGCTTCCCCATCCTTGACTGTAAAGAAAGGTGATTTCCCCATTGCTATCTGTCCCGCTATATTGATATATGCCGGATTTTCATCTGATGCTCCAAATGTGGAGGATGCGCAAACAGCGTAACCGTCCATAGTGGAACGAGGAAACGGGGGAAGATCAGAATCTGCAATGATATTTTCGGCAAGAATCCGACATTGTGTGTCTTCAAGTAAAATTTCTTCGGTTTCAACACTTTGAAAAAGGGAAACATATTCAAGAACTTTGTCCGGATCGATAACTTTAAAAAAATCTTTCATCAGAATCCCAGTTTTTAACTTATAGTATTTGTTGTTTTAAATTGATTTAATTAGAATTGATTTGTGAATAGTATAGATGGCTTTATAAAATGTCAAAAGAATAGATTGCTGTGATCAAAAACTTGTAATAAATTGGTAAAGGTGTATAATTCGTTAAATTAAAACAACCTTTTTTAAATACTTAACAATAAACCGAGGAACATAATGCCGGATGAGGATGAGCTTTTGGAATCTTTGGTTCCAAAACGTGCTGAAAAACCAAACTTTCTTACGGACACCCGTTTTGATGAGTTCAAAATACCACCTGAAGTATTAATGGGCTTAAAGGATGCCGGTTTTACCCTTTGTACTCCCATACAGGCCAGGGCGCTTCCATTATCACTTGCAGGACAAGATGTTGCCGGACAGGCTCAGACGGGTACGGGAAAAACAGCGGCCTTTCTTACAACTATTGCATCGCGTATTCTTTCATTGGAAAACAGAGTACCCCGTTTGCCGTCTGCTCTTATCGTAGCTCCAACAAGAGAACTGGCTCAGCAAATACATGAAGAGGCTGAGGTTCTTTTCAGGCATACCGGATTAACACTTATGCAGGTGATAGGAGGTATTGACTATCAGAAGCAGGCCGATATGCTCAGAAAAGGTGTCGATGTTGTAATATGTACACCGGGCAGAATTATTGATTATTTCAAGCAGGGTGTTTTTAAAACCGAAGGCATTAAGATAATCGTAATTGATGAAGCAGATCGCCTTCTCGATCTGGGTTTTTCAAAAGATATGCGATATATTCTGCAAAAACTTCCGAATTACTCAAAAAGACAGTCCATGCTTTTTTCCGCAACTCTATCACACAGGGTTATGGAATTAACATACGAATACATGAATCTGCCGGAATTTATATCGGTTACTCCGGAAGATGTGGTCGTGGAAGGTATAAACCAGATTCTTTATCATGTATCCAAAGAAAGCAAGCTGTCTCTTCTTTTGGGATTGCTCAAGCGTGAAAAATGGTCAAGGGTTCTCATTTTTGCAAACACAAAGTCAAGCGTGGAACGGCTGACCGGAAAGCTTAAAGGAAACGGATATCCTGCAGAAGGAATAACCGGAGATTTGCCTCAGAGTAAACGCTTCAGCCTCATGGAAAGGTATAAAAAAGGAAATATAAAGATTCTCGTTGCAACCGATGTTGCTTCACGAGGTATACATGTGGAAGATATTTCTCATGTTATCAATTATGATCTTCCTAATGACGGAGAAATATATGTTCACAGGATAGGCCGAACCGCCAGAGCCGGAAAAGAGGGAAGCGCCATATGCTTATCATGTGATGAGTTTGTGCTGAATCTGGAAAATATAGAAAATAAAATCGGCTATAAGATTCCGGTGGAGTGGGCGGAGGACGACTGGTATATTGAAGATAAATGCAAGTCAGTTTTCCCCAAAAAGAGGTATGAAGAGAAAAAGAAACGGCGGCCGGTAAAAGAAGTTGCAAGGACAAAAAGTATACAACCTATAAAGCCTAAAGAAAAAACTAAAAAAAATTATTTCCCGGGAACCTTTTTCGGATTTACTCCTCCTGTGTCTGAACAAAAAGATGTGGCAGTTATAGAAACAGGCATAGAAGCAGGTATAGGTGCAATTAAAGATGCAGTTAAAGAAGATGAATTGCCGCAGACTGTTAAGCCTAAAAAAAAGCATAGATACAGAAGAAAAAGTCGTCCGAAAGCTGTTGGAACAGTTGAAGGCAAAGAAGCTAAAAAAGAAACATAAGAGCCAGTTTCAAAACGTTTCAGTTTGGTCAAGTCCAACGCAAAAGATCGGCCAAAATGGGGCGTTTTTCAATTGGCTCGTAAATATCAGATATTGGATGGCAGAGCACAGATCGAACTCAGAATAAAGAACTTCAAGTCTTGCTATGGATAATAATCGCTATGGGGTATGTTTTTAATCTTAAAGATACCATAGAATACAGTAAATGGTTTGAAAAGCCACATAACAGATCTGTTTTGGCTCTTGAAAAAAAGCTTATGACGGATATGCTTCAACCTTCAAAAGGTGAGACTATCCTTGATATAGGTTGCGGAACCGGTGAAAGTCTTGTTCCTTATCTCGAAATGGGGCTTTCCGTAACAGGCGTCGACCCTTCAAAGTATATGCTGGATTGTGCTATAAAAAGACTTGCAAACCGGGCGGAACTTCGTATGTGTTTTGCCGAAAATCTCCCCTTTGATGATAATTCCTTTAATTATGCTTCTTTTTTTACTTCGCTGGAATTTACCGATGATCCTAAAATGGCGCTGGAAGAAGCCTGCAGGGTAGCAAAAGATAAGATATTTATCGGGATTCTTAACAGTTATTCGATTAATGCTTTTAGCATCCGTATAAAGAAACATTTTTCTGAAACATTATACAGTCATGCAAAGTTTTTTAATGTCTGGGAAATTAAAAAGATACTAAAGGAGCTTTTGGGAGATGTTCCGATATCCTGGAATACAGTCTGCGAGTTTCCTTTCAGATCATGCATAATTGCCAACAAATTTGATAAAGCTGATTTTACAATAAAATACCCTTTCAGCCCGTTCGTCGGAATTGTTGTTACTCTGATTCCGCGGTTTAGAACAAAACCTCTTGCGATTAAATATTCGGCAAGCCAGACAGGCAGCGCAATTGCCGGAAAACCGGTACTCGGAGGATCGATTCATGGAAGCCCTTCTTTATGAACAACTTAATGATAAAAAAGTAAAATGTAATCTTTGTAACCACAGATGTGTTGTAGCGTCGGCTATAAAGGGAAAGTGCAAAAGTATTTCCTATACCTATACGGAACCAACGGTTTTTTTGAGTTTGCCCGTGAAACCGCAATGCTTGCTCATAAAAATAATATGAAAAACGTTTTTGTAACAAATGGTTATGGGCAGATTTTATTCCTGCGGATAGCATACGCACCCATACCCAATCCGAACGGATTTATGACAATTGGTATATAATAACCGCCTGGAGATAATTATTAGATGAGTAACAGCCGTAATATATATTTAAAAATGATGACTCTCAACGAAGCAAGAGAGATTTTATTTGCAAGGTTTTCACATCTTGAAAGACTTTCAGGAGAAGAGGTTCCGGTTCCTGATGCTGTGGGCAGGATACTTGCAAAGCCGGTTTTTGCAAAAATTTCTTCACCCAACTTTCATGCTGCCGCAATGGATGGCATAGCAGTTAAGGCGGAAGATACCTTTGGTGCAAGCGAGACAAATCCGAAAAAGCTTGTAGTAAACAAGGATGTTTTTTTTCTTAACACCGGCCATGTGCTACCGAAAGATACAAACTCAGTGATTATGATAGAATATGTAAATGTTATTGATGAAAGCAGGGTTGAAATCGAAGCACCTGCCGTACCCTGGCAGCATGTAAGAAAAATGGGTGAAGATATAGTTGCAACCGAAATGCTGTTTGCCCAGAATCATGTTATAACCCCATACTGTGTCGGCGCACTTCTTTCAGGCGGTATATTTTCAGTTTTGGTAAGAAAAAAACCGAAGGTAATCATAATTCCAACCGGATCAGAACTTGTTGACTGGAAAAATGCAAATACTGATGAACTTAAACCGGGAAAGATTTATGAAACAAATTCTTTTGTTCTCGGCAAACTTACAGAATCTTTCGGTGGTAATTATGAAAAATACGATAAAATCATAGATGATACCGACAAGATAAAACAAGCTCTACTTAATGCAGTAAATAGCGATTGTGATTTAGTGCTTATTATCGGGGGATCATCAGCCGGATCTGAAGATTATGCAAAAAAAGTTATTGCAGATATCGGCGAGGTTTTTGTTCACGGAGTTACCATGATGCCGGGGAAACCTGTTGTAATTGGTAAAGTCAAAAACAAGCCTGTTTTTGGAATTCCAGGTTATCCCGTATCTGCAATTGTTGCCTTTGAACAATTAGTACAACCCATAATTTGTAAAATGCTGGGACAACCTGAGAAAGAAAGACAAAAGATTCAGGTTATACCGGCAAAGAAAATTACATCAAAGCTTGGTTTGGAAGAATTTTTACGTGTAAAGCTTGGAAGGGTAGGTGAAAGAATTATAGCAACAGCTCTTCCAAGAGGAGCCGGATGTATAACCACAATTACAGAAGCAGACGGAATTATACGCATACCGAACCATGTTGAGGGAATAAACGCGCAGGAACCTGTCACTGCAGAGCTTATCCGCCCTCTGTCCTCAATAGATAACACGATCGTGGTTGTCGGAAGCCATGATAATTCACTTGATATTTTATCGGACAGCATAAAAGCAGGAGAAAACAGTTTAACTCTTTCATCAAGCCATGTGGGCAGCATGGGTGGTCTTATGGCGATAAAAAACAGGGTGTGCCATATTGCAGGATCACATCTTCTTGATACAGCAAACGGTTCTTATAATATATCATATATTAAAAAATATCTTCCCGATATTAAAGTAAAGCTTGTCCATCTTGTTTACAGAGATCAGGGACTTATTGTGGCAAAAGGAAATCCGAAAAACATAAAAGGTATTAAAGATCTTGCCCGCGATGACATATCCTTTATAAACAGGCAGGGCGGTTCAGGCACAAGGATTCTTCTTGATTACAGGTTAAATCAGACAGGAATTAATCCGAAGCAGATAACCGGGTATAACAATGAGGAGTTTACCCATATGTCTGTTGCAGTTGCAGTTTTAAGCGGTGCGGTTGATGTAGGTCTTGGTATATTTGCAGCAGCTAAGGCTCTTGGCCTTGATTTCATACCGGTTGTAACGGAACAATACGATCTTGTTATCCCGGAAGTTTATTTTGAAACCAAAAATATTCAGATTGTTCTTGATACTATAAACAGCACGGATTTTAAAAAGCGTGTCGAAGCATTAGGCGGTTACAGCACAAAGGAAACCGGCAACATCTTGTTATGAAATATAAAACAATAGATCATACCGCCGATCTTGGAATTGAGGTGTTTGGTTCAAGTCTTAAAGATCTTTTCGAAAACGCAGCCTGGGCATTGTCTGACCTTTTAACTGTAGATACGGGTAATCTGCGTCCTTTACCGGAAACTTCCATTACTGTATCAGGTCAGGACTGGCCTGATCTTATGGTAAATTGGCTCAGAGAGCTTTTGTATCTCTTTACTGGAAAAGATATGATTATTAAGAGTGCAAAAATCGTTTCCCTTGCAGAATATGCCTTAACCGCAAATATCAGATATGAACCCTTTCTTCCTACCCGCCATATAATAAAAAACGATATTAAGGCAGTTACTTACCACCAGATTATGGTTGAACAAGCCGGTGAAAAATGGAAGGCAAAAATTATATTTGATGTGTAGAATACTATGGAATTAAGAAAAATAGACGATTACAGGTGGGAAGTTGTTAAAACGGGGCAGATGCGCGTTCCCGGTATTATATATGCCGGAGATTCCATGATTGAAAGTATAAAGCAGGAAGAAGCCGTAAAGCAGGTTGCAAATGTTGCCACTCTTCCCGGAATAATAAAAGCATCCCTTGCAATGCCCGATATCCACTGGGGTTATGGTTTCCCTATAGGAGGTGTTGCCGCATTTGACTGGGAAAACGGAGTCATATCTCCGGGAGGAGTAGGCTATGATATAAACTGCGGAGTACGTCTTGCAGGCACATCGCTTACTGAAAAAGATGTGAAAAACAAACTTGAAGATATCGTTAACTCGCTTTATCAAAATATTCCTTCGGGTGTTGGGTCTACAGGCAATATAAAACTGGCTTATTCCGAAGAAAAAAAAGTATTAAAAGAAGGCAGTAAATGGGCTTTGCGCCATGGCATGGCTTATGAGTCCGATATAGAGCATACGGAAGATTATGGATGTATGTCAAACGCTGATCCTGATACGTTAAGCGATAAAGCGCTTGAGCGCGGGTTAAAGCAGCTTGGCACTCTTGGTTCAGGTAATCATTTTCTTGAAATCGGATTGGTTGATAAAATCTATGATTCAGATGTAGCGCGTGTATTCGGTCTTTTTGAAGGCCAGGTTACCGTAATGCTTCATTCAGGATCAAGAGGGCTGGGATATCAGGTTTGCGATGATTTTCTTGCACACATGGCAAAAAATATTAAAAAGATCGGCTTTGAAATTCCGGACAGGCAGCTTGCCTGTGCCATGATTCAATCGTCTGAAGGAATGCGCTATTTTAATGCGATGGCATGTGCCGCCAATTATGCCTGGGCTAACAGGCAGATTCTTATGCATAAAGCGCGTGAAGTCTTAATGCATGTTCTTCAGATAGGACCAAGAGATCTTGGGATGAATCTAGTCTATGATGTCTGCCATAATATTGCAAAAAAAGAAACTCATGTAGTTGACGGAAAAAAAAGAGTTTTATGTGTTCACAGAAAAGGCGCCACAAGAGCTTTTCCTGCCGGCCATGAATCCGTTTGTGAAAAATACAGGGCTGTCGGCCAGCCGGTACTTGTTCCCGGTGATATGGGAAGAGCTTCTTATGTTCTTGTTGGAACCGAAAACGCCATGAAAGATACTTTCGGGTCAACCTGTCATGGGGCAGGGCGGGTTTTAAGCAGAACAGCAGCTTTGAAAAAAAGCAAGGGCAGATCTATTGCGCGTGAGCTGGAAGACAAAGGAATATTTGTAAGATGGACCGGAAGGTCCACTCTTGGAGAGGAAATGCCGGAAGCATACAAAAATATTTCCGAAGTGGTGAATGTTGTGCATGGAGCAGGTATTGCAAGAAAGGTTGCAAAACTAAAACCAATGGCTGTTTTAAAAGGTTAATAATGATACAAGAGGTAGAATAACCGGCATCATTGCATCCTGCATGTCAGTTATTTTGCTCTTAAATTTCTTTTATATGTAGTAAAGAAAGGCAGGCTGCATTATTTTTCACCATATTGTTTCGCAGTTGGAATATTTTGTATAATTTTGGGACTATAAGAAAGGACTTGTGCGGTGAATCCGGAGATTTTCAGAGAATATGATATGAGGGGAATAACAGATAAGGATATTAATGAAGAAGATGTGGTGTTGATAGGAAAAGGGATCGGAACCTATCTTCTTGAACATGGTAAATCAAATCTCACAGTGGGGCGGGATTGCAGAATCACATCAGACAGCTATTCGGAAAAACTTATTGAAGGGCTGCTTTCAACCGGCTGTAATGTAACAGATATTGGAGTTTGTCCCACGCCTGTTTTATATTTTTCAATTTTTCATTTAAAACAGCAAGGCGCCGTAATGGTGACGGCAAGTCATAATCCGTCGGAATATAATGGTTTTAAAGTTTGTATTGATTCCGACTCCCTTCATGGAAAACAACTTCTTGATGTGCTTGATATAATTAATAAAAAATCTTTCATTTCAGGTGCCGGTTTGCTTTCATATTTTGATGTGCTTTCACCTTATAAGGATTTTGTCCAAAACAATATATCCATATCCAAAAGTCTTAAGATCGGTATTGATGCCGGAAACGGCACAGCAGGAGTAGTTGCTGTTCCCGTATTAAAAAACCTTGGCTGCGAGGTTCATGATCTTTACTGCGATATGGACGGAACTTTTCCAAATCATGAAGCCGACCCGACAGTATTAAAGAACATGAAAGATCTGATAGCACTTGTTAAGGAAAAACAACTTGATCTTGGAATAGGCTATGACGGAGATGGCGACCGTTTAGGAGTTGTTGACGAGAAGGGTAATATTATATTCGGCGATCAGCTTATGATTATTTTTTCAAGAGAAATTCTTTCAAGAAAACCCGGTGCGACTTTCATATCAGAAGTCAAGTGCTCGAAAACCATGTATGATGATATAACAAAGCATGGTGGTAATGCAATCATGTGGAAAACAGGGCATTCTCTGATAAAGAAAAAAATGAAGGAAGAAAAAGCGGAGCTTGCCGGAGAAATGAGCGGGCATATGTTTTTTGCAGACCGTTATTTCGGCTTTGATGATGCGGTATATGCATCATGCAGACTTCTTGAAATTGTCTCAAAAACCGGAAAAAAAGTTTCCGGGCTTTTATCGGATATTCCAAAAACATATACAACACCCGAAATAAGAGTTGATTGCCCTGATGACAAGAAATTTATACTTGTAAAAAAAGTAACCGAACATTTCAGAAAGTTAAATAATGTTATAGATATCGACGGGGTGCGTGTTCTTTTTGAAGACGGCTGGGGTCTTGTGCGCGCATCCAACACGCAACCTGCTCTTGTACTGAGATTTGAAGCAACATCTGACAAAAGACTTCTGGAAATAAAAGATCTGGTTGAATCAACACTTGCGAAAATACGTGAACAGATCTGATTGTTGCTGAACTATAGAGCCAATTGTAAAACTCCCAAGCCTGTCATTCCAGCGATGTTTCCGGGCGGGAATCCAATTTATAACTGACTTAAATCATGGATGCCCGACAATTATTTGGGAATGGCCAAAAAGCATATTATCTCCTCTTTCCGGATACATTGTTAAGGAGTATGTTATCTGGAAAGATAAAAGTATATTTTTTTAAAATCTTGTCAATTGAATAATATATTAAGTATAATTAAATTCAAATCATTATAGGTAGTTAAAAAGAGATATTTTACCCAAAGACTTAAGTTGTTGAACAAGCCTTGGCCGTTTAATTATTGTTTGAAGTTGTAATTTTATTTCTATAACTTTATGGTAAACTTACGAAATGACAACATCACCGGGTACTGTCAAGTTTTTTGTGTAAAATTTTTATCAGCCGGTTTTTGAAAGAATGGCAGATTCTCACGCACTTTTCCGATAGGGTTTGATTTCCAGTGTAACTCCATTTTAAGACAGATAAATGCCAGGAGAGTATAGCAGGCGTTCTCCCCGGCTACGATCTCCATCGGTTTTGTTCT
>NZ_JBAMMY010000055.1:0-15929 GCF_051233685.1 Desulfobacterium sp. N47 | reverse complement strand
CATCGCCAAGGCCGCGTTGGCTGATGATTTTAATGCCGTTTGCAACAAAAACCAGAAACTCTCCCGAAAATCTTTCGTGGACGCGCTGTTACGGATGGTCGCGTGAGTAAACCATGCATCATTTCGGTGAAACTTTAGTTTATAAAGAAAACCATATCAAATCTAAATGTATTTCTATAGATTTCTATTGACTTTATTTTCATTATCTCATTAAATGTTAAGGGCTCGTTTTATTGAGCCTGAACGGGGATTCTGGTAAATTTGGGAGCGGATATGCCGCTGTAATCAGAGACAAAAATCAAAACGACCTGATTAACTATAGTAATAGACTCAGGAGCATACTATATGCCCTTGATTTGGGGCTTAACGTTTTATCCCCGACTCTTAATATCGGAGTCAGGGGATTTTTTTTGATATAATAAAATGTCAATGACTTATATCAAAAAAGAATAAAAATAAACAGGCCTTATGCAAAAATATTCCGGATTTTGACCAATAAAAATGGTTAACCATTAAGAAAGCGTACACTGCTGATAAAGAATAATCGCAAGATAGACTTTAAGTTATATGAGATGCTTTAGATTGGTACTATTTGGTAATTTATTATCAATGTTTAAAGCATTTGAAAATAGTTCTGTTTAAAAATGAATAAGATGCAGAGTCAATGTTATTTTTTTTAAGGAGGTGTTTGTTATCAAAAGACTACTTATATCCGGAACAAAGAGTGGTATAGGCAAAACAACCATTACACTTGGTATTTTGGCGGCGCTGAAAAAACGCGGACTAAATGTTGCACCATTTAAGGTAGGGCCTGGCTTTATAGATCCTGGGCATCATTTCAGGGTTACAGGCAAAAACAGCTGGAATCTTGACGGATGGATGTTGTCGAAATCATATAATCTGGAATGTTTCAGAAAATATTCTGAAAATGCAGATGTATCTGTGGTTGAAGGCGTAATGGGCCTCTTTGATGGTTATGATGGAAAAAGCGAATCAGGGTCCAGCGCACAAATGGCTAAATGGCTGGATCTTTCTGTAATACTCGTGGTTGATGCCGGAAGCATGGCCAGAAGCGTTGCTGCGCTTATAAGAGGTTTTGAAGAATTTGATAAAGGCTTGTCTTTTGCCGGTGTTGTTTTTAATAATGTTGGAAGCAGTAAACATCTGCAATATTTAAAAGACTCTCTGGAGGGTAATGTAAAGATGCCATGTGTGGGCGGGATTTATCATGACAGGGAAATTACAATACCTAAACGTTATCTTGGTCTGGCAACGCTTCATGACCACCGTTTATCTGATAAAGATATCGACAGGCTTGCCAATGTTGTTGAAAAAAATATGGATATTGATAAGCTGCTGGAAAGCCTGCCTGATATGAAAACCGGAAAGCCCAAGTCTGATGAAGTGCCCTTGATTTCGGAAAAGGCAAAACCTGCTGTCAGAATTGGCATAGCATGGGACAATGCTTTTTGTTTCTATTACAGAGACAATCTTGATATTTTAGAAACATTTGGTGCTGAGCTTGTTTATTTCTCACCTATTAAAGACGGATGCCTGCCGGAAAACCTTGATGGCATTTATTTTGGAGGCGGATATCCTGAGCTGTTTGCTTCACAGCTTTCAAATAATTCCGAATTAAGACGTACAGTCCGGAAAAAAAGTCTCGAAGGAATGCCGATTTATGGAGAATGCGGAGGCTTTATGTATCTTTGCCGGGAGCTTTATAATACCGACGGTAATATTTACCCTATGACAGGATGTTTTCCTTTCAATACACGTATGTTGTCCCATTTACGAACTTTGGGTTACAGAGAGATAAAACTTATCAAGGATACTATTGTCGGCAAATGCGGTCATACTTTGAGAGGGCATGAATTTCACTATTCCGAATTGTCTGATATCGATGCAAATATTGAAAACATTTATAGTGTTTCGGGATTATTCGGACAAAAAAATGTTCCGGAAGGCTTTCTTGTTAACAGAACGATAGGAAGCTATCTTCACTTACATCTGGGTAGCAAGCCCGAGGCTGCCAAGGAATTTATTGATTCCTGCCTTGACTATAAAAAAGAAAGGATGACAAAGCTGCAATAGCTGGTTGAGAGTGAATCAAATAATTATAAATAATTCTTCCCCCACAAAAAAACGTGCCCGGTGCCTGGCTGTTTTAGGTACCGGATCAGATGTAGGTAAAAGCATTGTCGTAACTGCTCTTTGCCGTATGTTTTCAAACAGAGGGATAAAAGTTGCGCCATTCAAAGCGCAAAACATGTCGAATAATTCCGGAATTACTCCGGAGGGCCTTGAAATGGGACGTGCCCAGATTGTTCAGGCCGAAGCATCGAGAATCCCGCCACATGTCGATATGAATCCGGTTCTCTTAAAACCGACCGGAGAAACCGGCTCGCAGATAGTACTTCTCGGAACAGCGGTTGAAAACTCAACGGCATTTGAATACCATACAAGGAAAAAGAGCCTGTTCGAAAAAGCCTGTGGTTCTCTTGACCGTTTGCGTGATGATTTTGAGTTTGTAATCCTTGAAGGAGCAGGTTCCTGTGCGGAAGTAAATCTTATGCCTAATGATATTGTAAATCTTAGCATGGCGGAATATGCGGATGCTCCTGTTATACTTGTAGGAGATATTCATCGGGGCGGGATATTTGCTCAGCTTGTAGGAACTCTTGAATGCATTGAAGAAAGGCGCAGAAAACAGATAGCAGGATTTATAATAAACAGGTTCAGGGGGGATTTAAGGCTTTTTGAAGACGGAAAGAAATGGATAGAAAACAGAACGGGCAAACAAGTTCTTGGTGTTCTTCCATGGTATAACCATATAATGATAGATGCGGAAGATTCGGTAGTAATAGAGGCACCCGGGCATGTTGATTTTAAAAGCGATAGTCTGCCTGCCGTTGCAGTAATCAGACTTCCTCATATTTCCAATTTTACTGATTTTGATCCTCTTTCACGCATAAAAAATATAAGATTAAATTATATACAGACACCTTGCGATTTATCCGGATTTAAAGCAGTTATTATTCCCGGCTCCAAGAATACCCGCTATGATCTCAAATGGCTTGAGGAAACGGGCTGGTCGGATAAAATAACTGCCTATGCAGATTCGGGCGGGCATGTGATTGGAATTTGCGGCGGATATCAGATGCTGGGCAATTTTGTACATGATCCTTATGGGCTTGAAGGAACCCCAGGCACAAGCAAGGGCCTTTTTCTGCTGCCAATAGAAACCACATTGAAAGCTCCAAAGGTTACAACGCTTACCAGGTTCTCATGGGATGAAATTTGTGGAACCGGATATGAAATTCATATGGGACAAACGGTAAATGAAAGCAATGAATATCTGTTTGAAGTAAGTGATCGCAACAATGTCTTATGCAGGGATTTTGATGGATGTATATCACAAAATAAAAAAATAATGGGAACTTACATGCATGGCATTTTTGATTCTCCTTTAATTGCAAAAAAATGGCTTGAAAGTATTGGAATTGAAAATCCTATGGTTTCGAAGTTATCCGGCTTTGCCGCAAAAGATAAGGAATATGATCTTCTGGCAGAGCATTTTGAAAAATACATAGATGTTGATGCTGTATTAAAAATTGCCGAAGGGAAATATCTGTGAAGGAAATCGTATTTATTACCGGAGGCTGCAAAAGCGGAAAGAGCCTTCATGCCCTTGAACTTGCCGAGAAAAGAAAAGGTGATAGAAAAGTATTTGTTGCAACATGCATTCCTTTTGATAATGAAATGAAAGAAAGAATAAGACGGCATCAGAAAGAAAGATCCAAAACATGGCATACACTCGAAGTGCCTGTTTTATTATCCGAAACAATATCGGAATGGAGTGCAAAGTCCGACATTATTCTTATAGATTGCCTGACGTTATGGATAAACAATATTATGTTTCAACATGCCGATATCGATAAGATAACAGATAATATCCAAAAGCTCGTTTCTTCTCTTAAGGACTCTTATTGCCCGGTTGTTCTGGTTTCAAATGAAGTAGGAAGCGGTATTGTGCCTGATAATGAACTTGCAAGATTTTTCAGGGATGCAGCAGGTCTTGTAAACCAGAAAATTGCATCAATAGCAGACAGGGTTATATGGATGGTTGCAGGAATACCGGTTGTAATTAAAGATACCGCAAAGTGTAAATAAAATGTTACAGCTAAAATCGGCCATACAGTTTCTGACAATATTACCTGCCGGAAAAACATCTGAATTTGACGCTAATAAAATTATACCCTATTTCCCGATTGTTGGCCTTATTCTTGGAATACTTATATCCGCCTTCGATATGCTGGCTTTTTATTTATGGCCGGTGCAGCTTATATCTCTTCTTGATGTGATGCTTCTTGCTATTTTAACAGGAGCTTTACATATTGACGGTCTTGGCGATACAGCAGACGGGGTTTTAGGCCACAGGCCCAGGGAGAAGGCGCTTTTGATAATGAAAGACAGCAGAATGGGCGCTATGGGGCTTGTTGCAATCATATTTGCTCTTGCTGTTAAATGGAATGCAATCGCAGCTCTTAATGAAAGCCGTAATTATATTCTTATTCTTGTTCCTATCTATTCAAGAGCTACCATGATTTTCGGCATCAAATTTTTACCTTATGGAAGGCCGGACGGAGGAACCGCTTCTGATTTTTTCAAAGAAGCCGTGAAACCGTATTATTTTATAACTTTGATTATTCCTTTAGCTTTCAGCTATTTTCTCGGAGCAAAAGGTGTAATATTGCTTTATGGATTTTTATTCATAACAAGTACTATATTGTATTACTACAAACAACGGATGGGATGCATAACAGGAGATATGCTTGGTGCTATGGTAGAAATTACAGAGTCCTTTCTTTTTCTTCTTGTTGCTGCTGAGGGCTATTTATGATCACAGGACACGGTGGAAATATTTATAAAATTGCAGCTCAACATGGTTGTAATCCTTCTGAAATTATTGATATGAGCAGCAATGTTAATCCATTGGGGCCGCCATCCGGATTTATTGCTTTTCTGAAAAAAAATATTAATTCGATAACATCTCTTCCTGAAGTTGATTCTGCTGAAGCGATTATCGCTTTTTCAAAATACTACAATATCAGTAAAAGCAGGGTGCTCGCCGGAAATGGTACTACCCAGTTTATCTATTCCATTCCACGTGCACTTTGCTCAAAAAAAGTGCTTATTCTCGGCCCGACCTATTCCGATTATGAAGATTCATGTATAATGAATAATGTTAAATATGAATATATAATAGCAAAAGAGTCATCATCGTTTTTACAGGATATTGATATTATAAAAAAGAAGGTAAAGCATTTCGATACGATTTTTATTTGTAATCCTGATAATCCAACCGGTGTTTTGATGAACAGGTGTGATCTTGAATCACTTATATCATCTTATCCGGATAAAAATTTTATAATAGATGAATCTTATATGCCCTTTTCTAAAAAGAGGGATAGTGAAAGTGTTCTTTATCTTAATGCACAAAATGTTATTGTTTTAAATTCAATGTCAAAAATATTCAGGATACCCGGGCTAAGAACCGGGTTTTTAATTGCCTCAAAACAAAATATTAAAAAATTTCTGCCTTATACTTTGCCATGGAGTGTAAACAGCATTGCCCAGTCCGCGGTATGTTATCTTATGAACCCCAAAAACGGTGCTGAAGCATTTATTGAAAAAACCGTAGATTTTATTGAAAAGGAAAAAGCACGGTTTATAAAACATTTTGAAGATATTGCCGGGATAAAACTATATCCGAGCACAACATCTTTTATTCTGATTAAACTTGGCAAAAATCTTTCTGCTAAAGATATATGTAAGCAAATGTCTTTTGATAAAATTCTTATAAGAAACTGTTCTAATTTTAAAGGCCTTTCCGATAAATTTGTAAGGATATCAATGAAAACTGGTGATTTAAATCTGCTGGCAGCAAAGAAACTCTCAGATATTATTTTAAATCAGGGCAATAAATAATAGATAATGAAAATTATCCCATTTTTGTATATACTTCCTGCTGCCTTCATTTTAGACCTTATATTGGGAGATCCGCCTTCTTTTCCCCATCCTGTTAGATTAATTGGCAAAGCAATTTCATTTTTTGAACCTTTATTCAGGAAATTGCCCATAAAGATTTTTACGAGCGGTTTGCTTTTTTGCCTTTTTTTGCTTTTTATATCTTTTCTGCTTTCTTTCCTTATGGTTTATGTGGCGCAATTGATTCATCCTGTTATTGGAATTGCTGTAGAGATTGTTCTTGTTTATTACTGTATTTCAGTTCGCTCCCTTAAAGATGCTGCATTTAGTGTAATGCAAGCATTTAGGAATTCAGGCCTTGAAGAAGCAAGGCAAAAAGTTTCAGTGATAGTGGGAAGAGATGCCAAAAATCTATCCGAAGAAGGTGTGATAAGAGCGGCAGTTGAGACGGTTGCTGAAAATCTTGTAGATGGTGTAATATCGCCGCTTTTTTTTGCCGCCATTGGAGGAGCGCCTTTTGCAATTACTTATAAAATGATCAATACACTTGATTCAATGGTAGGATATAAAAATGAAAAGTATATGGATTTTGGAAAAGCGCCGGCAAAAATTGATGACGTCGCAAATTATATACCGTCTCGCATTTCAATTTTTATAATTTCTTTTGCCGCTCAATTACTGTGGTGCAAAGGCATTTCTTCTTTTAAAACAGCCGTAAAAGAAGGCTCAAATCATTCTAGTCCAAATTCGGGATATTCTGAAGCTGCATTTGCCGGTGCTCTCTCAGTTAAACTTGGAGGGCCGAATTATTATGGAGGGCAACTGGTGCCAAAACCGTATATAGGCATAGAATTCGGGAAAGCCCAATGGATTCACATTAAAAAAGCCTGCAATCTTATGGTATTGTCTTCAATATTAGCTCTTTTGTTTTTATGGGGTATAGGCGTGACCTTTTTAAAATAAAGCCCGTGTTGCTGCAATAAAATAATTTTACTGAGGATGGTTAATGATATTATACGGAATATATTTATCAGATATGCCATAAAAGCTGATTTTATAAAATATTTATGAAATATTTGGAAATTCATACAACATGGCGTTTGCATTTCCCTCAACTATAGTTTAAGCTTAAAGCATGAAAGCCCCTCCTTTGCGAATTCGAGCGGATCACATATCAGGAGGGGCTTAATTATTTTCGTCGGAATACAAAGGCAGAATGATAAATGCATACTTTTGGAAAGAAGAGATAAAGAAAGCAGTACCAGAGGGTAATAAAAGCTTGAAAAGAAACCTGTAATAAAACCCTTAAAAAATAAAATATGATGGGATCTTTACCTGTATTGTGAACATTGTCGTTTACCTTTATGGACTGATAATGGTGGAGTTTAAGCATTGAACTATAACATTTATTTACAAAGGAGATTTGAATGAAGATCTACGTGGGAAATTTGTCATACGAGGTTAACGAAGATGATCTCAGGCAGGCTTTCGAACAATTAGGCAAGGTTGATTCAGTCAGCATTATAAATGACAAATATAGCGGCCGATCCAAAGGCTTTGGATTTGTTGAAATGTCCTCTGATGCTGAGGCTCAGGCTGCAATTGAGGGTTTGAACGGCAAGGAGCTGAAGGGCAGGGCGATTAATGTTAATGAGGCCCGGCCCCGTGAAGATCGGGGAGATCGGGGCGGACGGGGAGGCAGGACTGGTAAGCCACCATATGGCGGCGGTGGCAGAGGCCCCGGTGGGTTTAATAAAGGTGGATATGGCGGCGGCGGTGCTGGCAGAGGTGGACGTGGCGGCGGAAGATAGGGGTAAGTATGGATTCAGTTCCTGAGTTCACCATTTGAAGCTCTGCTTTTGTGAGATACCGGATTTTACTTGACAATAGGTAACTCACAGGACTATAGCTTAAACAGAAATGGCTGTTCCTGGATGAAAAGATAAAAAAGTCGATGTTTTAAGCCCCGGAAATAAGTTCGGGGCTTTTTAATTATAAAATATAGCCGGTCTCAAAACCTTTTTATCGGTCCTATCATTTTGCTCCTCTAACGTATGCTTTAGACTGCTGCTCGCCTGGATAACTGCGGTATCGGAGAAATATATAAATAGGTTTCCATTCATAGAGTAGTATTCCTGAAGTATTTACCAAGTGAAATAAAAAATAATTGTTCAGTACAGAATATATACGTCGGGCCCAAACCAATATCCGCCCCGACGGAACAAACTTCCTTGGGTTTAAATATCACGAGGTTTTAACCAGGTAATGTGCAATTACATCTGAACGGAAGTTTAATCAAACAGTTCGTTTGAGATCGGCTTAATATAAATAAAGGAATTTATGGAATTTAAAACATTTAATTTAAACCCCGACATAGAGGCAGGCATAGCTGATGCCGGGTTTGTCACACCAACTCCTATCCAGACAAAAGCTATTCCACTGGTCATGGACGGGCAAGACATTATGGGGCTGGCTCAGACCGGAACCGGCAAGACTGCGGCCTTTGTGCTGCCAATTTTACATCGTTTGATACAAGGCAAACGCGGCCATGTCCGTTCCCTTATTATCGCTCCCACTCGCGAGTTAGCTGAACAGATTCATGATGACATCAACACCCTGGGAAAAGATACCCGTATAAGAAGTGTTACCGTTTATGGCGGGGTGAACATAAACACTCAAATTCAAAAACTGAAACGGGGTGCAGAGATTGTTGTTGCCTGTCCCGGAAGGCTCCTTGACCATATGACCCGTAAGACGATAGACCTTACCCGGGTAGAAGTTCTGGTCATTGACGAAGCAGATCATATGTTTGACATGGGGTTTCTTCCGGATATCCGGCGGATACTGAAACATCTCCCGGCACAGCGGCAAACGCTTTTGTTTTCAGCAACCATGCCCGATGAAATTAAGAGTCTTGCCAAAGACATTCTTAAGGATCCGATAACAATAAAAGTAAGTGAAACTGTACCTGCAGACACCGTCAGCCATGCTCACTATCCGGTGGCTCAGCATTTAAAAACTGCTTTTTTGCTGAAGCTTCTGGAGCATATCAATTCAAAGTCAGTTCTTGTGTTCACGCGCACTAAACATCGTGCAAAACACCTGGATGAACAACTTGCCAAGGCAGGTTTTCGTTCTGCCTCACTGCAGGGCAATCTTTCACAGGTGCGTCGTCAGGCAGCTCTTGACGGATTCCGCAACGGAAGAATTCAGGTTCTGGTAGCTACAGATATTGCTGCGCGCGGCATTGATGTATGCAAGATCTCCCACGTTATCAATTATGATATACCGGATACTCCGGATGCGTATATTCATCGTATAGGCCGGACCGGGCGGGCTGATCAAAGCGGAGATGCATTCACGCTGATCACTAGTGAAGACAAGAAAATGGTAAATATTATTGATCGTGTTATCGGTTCAAAAATTGAGCACAGGACCTTAAAAGGTTTTGACTATGGTAAGCCTGACCCCAAAAAACATTTGCAGGTAACTCCGGGATCCCGGCGACATGGAGGGATACGGAAATATTCGGCTTAATAAGGGCAAATCGTATTGTATAGAATGTTTTATACTTCTTACGAAAACAAAAAACGATACCCTTCCAAACATATTCCTAAGATTACCCCCGCTTAACTGCTATCGCCTACAATAGCAGTTATAACCTGTCTCCAGCAGAAACGGGCAATTTTGTAGAATTTCGAAATTGCCCACACTTATTATTCAGGAAGGGGGCTATAAAATACAGGCTTTGGGTTCAAACGCCAGATCATTTTTTAATGGGTTTTTTAAATCATTCAGGTAGATGCCATCGGGTGTTTGTTAGCAGTAAATAATTTAATAAATACCCCAATTTTTTATAACAGTATCATATAATACGTTTTAAACGAGCCAGAAAAAAGCCATCCATATTATGTAGATGAGGATAGGTTCTGATAAATCCATCACTGTTTACAAAAGGTTCAAAGATCTTTGGAAAACAATGCATATCATCGATTGTAAAATCAGGATGTTTTAATAAAAATTTATTAATTACTTCTTCGTTTTCTTCCGTTTCGGTACTGCATACCGCATATACGATAATACCCGCTGGTTTTAAAAGCATTGCGATATTGTCGAGAAAAAGAAATTGCCTTTTTTGATAAAAGAGCAGTTTATCCTCAGTCAGTTTCCATTTTATATCAGGGTTTCTGCGGATAACCCCCATATTTGAACAGGGAGCGTCAATTAAAATACGGTCAAACTTACCGGAATAGCTTTTCAGAAAAACCGGATCTCCAAAATCACCCGCTGATGTTGTTACATTTGTTATGCCAAGCCTTTCCATATCAAGACTTAGCCTGAACAGTTTTTCCTTATCTTTGTCTATGGCAGTAATATATCCTTTGTTTTCCATCAACTGACCGATATGCCCTGTTTTTCCTCCAAGTCCCGCACAGGCATCCATAACTTTTTCTCCGGGTTGAGGGTCCATAAGAAAAGCAGCAAGCTGGGCGGCTTCATCCTGTACCTGAAACCCACCTTTTTTAAAGGCCTCCATTTCAGAAATTAATTCTTTTGGACGCGAAAAAGATACTCCGCCTGGCGAACAGTCTGTGGGCCTTATATCCTGGGTTTCAGATTCAATGCAGCTAATTAGCTCATCACGGTTTGTTTTAAGCGTGTTTACCCTTACTGTAATAGGAGGGATGTTGTTTATGGCATCACAAAGATCAATTGCTGAGTTTTTTCCAAGAAGACTAACCCATCTTTTTATCATCCATTCCGGAAAAGATTTATTAACTGATATGCCATATTCGGTCTTTTTATCCATATCCGGAAAACAAAGGGATTTATATTCTCTTACAGTTCTTCTAAGCACGGCATTAACATATCCTGAACATTTTGTTCCAACTGTATGTTTTGCAATTTCAACGGAAGTATTAACTGCTGCAGAAACGGGAATCCTGTTTAGATGAATAATCTGAAAAAGTCCGATGCGTAAAATATTTAAGATTTCAGTGTTGGTTTTTTCCGGGGGCTGTTTGGAAAATTGTCTGATTATCCAGTCCAACCGGCTTCGCCATCTTAGCACGCCGTAAACAAGGGCATTAAACAAAGCTTTTTCCCGTTTAGGAAGAATGTATTTATTTTGAAATTCTTCAAGCAGACTATCAAGAGTATGCTTTTTCTTGTCGAGACTGTTTAAAAATTGAATAGCAAGACTTCTGGTATCATGCATATATTGTGTTCACCCTAAAATGGTACCGGGTCTAATATTACAGCCACACAAGTAATCTTTGATATTATGGCGCTTTCCGGATTCTTCCTGAATTTCCTTTATTGATAAAAGATCTTTTCCTGTTGCAACAAACAAATGTTCTCTTGTTTCTCCAACTACTGTTCCGGGAGGCTGTTTTATGCTGCTTGCAATAACATCTGCCGCAAAAATTTTAAGGCGTTTTTCCCCATTCATGGTAAATGCTCCGGGCCATGGATTTATACCGCGTATGAATGCTTCAATGTCTTCAGCAGATTTCGACCAGTCTATACGGCCGTCCTTTTTCTTCAGTAAAGGAGCATATGTAGCAAGAGAATTATCCTGAGGAACCGGTGTTAAAGTATTTGCTTCCAATCCTGATAGAGTCTTTATTAATAGATCGGATGCTGCAAGAGCCAGGCGGTCATGCAGTAAAGAAGAAGTATCTTTGGAAGAAATATCAATTTCAGATGTCATTAAAATATCGCCGGTATCAAGCCCCTGATCCATAAGCATTGCTGTTATGCCGGTTTTATTTTCTCTGTTTATAACAGCCCACTGAATAGGAGCGGGTCCGCGGTATTTAGGAAGTAAAGAAGCATGAAGGTTTATTGCGCCTTGTTTTGGTATAGCCAGTATATTTTTTGGAAGTATATGTCCAAAAGCGATTACAACAAACAAATCAGGAGTACATGAATTAATCAGATCAAAAAATTCCGAAGTTTTAACGGATGCGGGCTGGGCAATGCTATAACCAAGTTCAAGTGCTGTTTGCTTAACCGGAGAATACACCACTTTTCTGCCCCTTCCTTTGGGACGATCCGGTTGTGTGACAACAAGCACAACTTCGCAACCCATTTTATTCAGGGCTGTTAAAGACGGAACAGCAAAGTCGGGAGTACCCATAAAAATTATTCTTTGTTTTTCAGGGCTCATTTTTTTTCTGTTGCTTCTTAACGTGTCTTTTATAGAGTTCCCGCTTTAAAGTGCTGATCCGGTCTAAAAATAAAACCCCATTCAAATGATCTATTTCATGTTGTAAAACAACAGCAAGTTGATCATGTGCTTCTATTTTTAGCGGGTTTCCTTCCCTGTCGAGAGCTTCCACAATTACCGATGCCGCTCTTTTTACATCCGATCTCAGATCGGGAACGCTTAAACAACCTTCATTGTTGGAAACGATTTCCCCATCGGTTTCAATGATTACCGGATTTAAAAGCACCTGAATCGATCTTTTATGTTCAGTTTGATCGATATCATATACTATCATACTTTTATCGCATCCGATCTGTATTGAAGCAAGCCCGATTCCGGGTGCATCATACATAGTCTCGATCATATCATCTATAATTTTTTGAAGATCAGCGTTAATACCTTTTACCGGCTTTGCGGTATTTGTAAGAAATCTGTCCGGATATGTGAGTATGTCCAGTATTGCCATAGGTTCAACCTTCGTGATCCATAGAACCGACCTTTCTTATCGTTATGCCTGTTAAGGCTGCCGACACAAGACCGGTTACTATTATCGGAAACGTTTGTATAACATGATTAATTAAAGTATAGCCGGCGGCATCTTTTGCAGATACACCGAAAATGGCCATGGCAAAAATACCGCCTGCTTCCCAGAGTCCCCAGTATCCCGGAGCAGAAGGAAGTGCTATAAAAAAACATACGATAATCATAACAGCGGTAAATCCCGTAAAAGAAATATTTATTCGCGGACAACCAAAAGACAGCAGGTAATATGAAAGGGCGCACAACAGCCAGATGATAATCGTATAGCAAATGCAAATAAACATGGTTTTGGGACTTTTTATAAGCAAAAAACCGTCTGAAAAATTTTTAAGTATTTTTTGCGCCGGGATACAAATTTTATTTTCAATTTTATTTTTAAAAGAATCCCCTGCCATAAAAAAGACAACAGGAATTTTAGATATCAGATAGTTAATTATATTTCTTGTTTTTTCAAATATTAAAAGAAAAATGCCCGGAATAACCGTTACGCCTATTCCGATCATATCTTTTCCCGCCAAAGAAAGAACCTCTTTATTTAAATGGTAACCGCCGAAATCAACTGCAAAATCAGGATCTATCGTAATATTTGCCATAATAACAGAAAAAAGAATAAACATGTAAACAATGTCAAATAAACGATCTACTGCAACTGTGGCCAATCCTGTAGAAAAAGGTATCTTTTCATTTTTCAGAAGTATTGCAGGTCTGGCCGCTTCTCCTATTCTGCCGGGTAATATGCAGTTTATCATAAAGCTTATCATAACAGGATGAAATGACTGTAAAAAACTTATTTTACGCACAGGCTTCAGTATTGCCTGCCATCTTAAAGCTCTGAATATAAAAGTTGATAATCCCACCAAACCTGCCGGTATCGCCCATAAATAATTTATGGAAGAAAAATATTTAAACAGATCATCAACCGGAACATTTCTGAAAGAAATATAAAGAGCCGCAACAGATATTGTTGCTCCGAGCACAAACGAAATTGTAGTTTTTTTATTCATCTTATTGAAGTTACAGGGAAAGTATGCTGCGTGCCTTATCAATATCTTTTTTTATCTGTTCCGAAAGTTCGGCAATGCCGGAAAATTTCAATTCATCTCTGATTCTTTTGACAAAATTTATCCGGATATTTTTGCCGTAAATGTCTTTATTAAAATCAAGCAGATGAACTTCTATCGTGAATATATTATCATCAAAAGTAGGGCTGTATCCAATATTTGCCACACCTTTATATTTTAATCCATTATACTCAACCGTTACGGCATAAACTCCTTTTTTGGGAGCCAGCTCATCCTGCATCAGCAGGTTAGCAGTAGGAAATCCAAGCAGTTTGCCTCCCCTGTTGCGGCCTTTTTCAACTGTACCTCTTATCTGGTAATATCTGCCGAGAAGTTGTTGGGTTTTTGCAACTCTGCCTTCTGCTACAAGCTTTCGTATTTTTGTGCTGCTGATACGGCCGGGTATGGTGTTTGTAATCGATATCCAGTCAGCAACAATAACTTCATAGCCATATTCCTTTGAGCATGCTTTTAAAAATTCTGTATTTCCTTCACGATTTTTACCAAAGACATAATCGTTTCCTACAACAATAGCCTTCATTCCTATCTTTTTAATTAAAAGATCCTTTATGAATTCCAATGCCGGTAATTTGGCGAATTCAGGAGTAAAAGGAATGCAGATCAAGACATCAAGCCCTGTTTTTTCAATAAGTTCTATTTTCTGTTCGTGAATTGTAATTAGTGGAATATGGCGATTTTTCTTCAAAACCTTAACCGGATGCGGATTAAAGGTAATACCTACTGATGTTCCGTTAATGGAATCCGCTTTTTCTATAACTGCATGAAAAAGAGCCTGGTGTCCAATGTGAACCCCGTCAAAATTACCGATGGTTACTACGGCGTTTTTAAATGGTTTTTTAATAGATTCAATGCTATTTATGATTTTCATTATCTGTTGATACCTCAATAATAATCTTGACAAAATACTCAAAAAAAACTAAGTACCTTAACCTTGAACTTAAAGCAATATTTTATTTGTGCCGAAGTGGCGGAACTGGTAGACGCGCTAGGTTCAGGGTCTAGTGGAGGATTCTCCATCGGGGTTCAAGTCCCCGCTTCGGCACCACAATAAAATCAAATAGTTATCTGATATATCTGTTATTCCTCTTTTGCTTTTATGGGCACTTTTTTGCTTTTATGGGCACTTGGTCAACGGTTTGGTCAACACTTTCCAAAAAGCCCTCCATTTGATTAACAGCTTTTTTTATATCCTTCGCATCAACGGTATCATATCGGAGAAACATTTCTCTTGTTGAGTGACCTGTAATATTCATGACAACTGACTCAGGCACACCGGACTTTCTCATATTTGTATTGAAGCAATGCCTGGTGTCATGAAATACAAACCCATCTTTAGTTCCCCTGCCGTATGGTATTCCGACAGCACGACAAGCGGTCCTTAAAGCAGTTCTGAAGTCATTTACCGGCTTTCCCTTGAACAGGAAAACATGATTGTCATGGATTGCCTTCGGAATGTCTTTCAAAATGTTATACAGTGCATCACAGATTGGAACCTCCCGTGCCTCCCGGTCTTTTGTGTCAGCAGCGTCAAGCTTAATCATCCGGTCTTTCAGATCAACTTTATCCCAAGTCAGATTTATAATCTCTCCCTTTCTCATGCCTGTATAATAACCCATTGCGACAACAGCCCTTGTGTGAGGGGGTAGAGCTTCCATAAGCCTTTTGAATTCTTCTATGTAAAGAACCTTCTTCCTTGTATTGGCATTGCTTTTAAGCAATTTCTTGACCTTCTTAAAAGCTCTGACAGTGTCTTCGCTTACCATCGCATCATCAAAAGCCTTATAAACAACCGAACGTGCTGCCCCGATTTCCTGGTCAATATACGAATTGGAATAACCGGACGCTTTCCTCTTTGCCTGATAATTCTCTAAGTCAGAGGTCTTAATATTTCTGACAATTGTTTCTCCAAATACCTTGTTAAAACTAGAAAGATTAATTTTCAATATTTCATAATAGGCTTTAGATTTAACTAAAGTTTCACTGTTTTTGAAGCCGTTCAAACATGGTTTTAAAATTTTGCGATATTTTTTCACAAAACATAAAAAGATGGCATGTAAAATGCATTGCAATTTATATACCAAGTATTTCAAGCACTTACGTCAACT
>NZ_JBAMMY010000082.1:0-1629 GCF_051233685.1 Desulfobacterium sp. N47 | reverse complement strand
TGTTTTGCCAATAAGGCGTTTTGATTGCGACGCGGTAATCGCTTTGATAGACCGGATTCAAAAGAAAAACTATCGAGCCTATCTGTCCCATAGAAAAAAGAGGCTCGGACAATTGGTTAAAACATAAATATCGTTGTAGGGATATTCAAGAGAAAAGTGGTTTGGTTTGGATTAGGTGTCAGAATAATAATTGCCCTGTACGAAATGTAGAAACTGATGACTTTGACACAAAAGAAGAAGCAATCGAAGCCTGGAACACCAGAAAAGGGCCGACCGCTTCTTCTATAAAGGCTGTTCCTATAAATCGCCAATAACCATATTCAGTTATTTACTTCTGACCGATTTTACAGGCGGCGTTTTTATGTGGGTATGATTGTTTTTACGTTACAAGAAAATGCATATTTTCTTTGCACAATTCCATATGCCTGATGACTCCTTCGAGTTCCTTCTCGTATATCTCCAGAACATTGCTGCCTTTTTTTATCCCCTGAGCCACGGCTATGCCTGCTCCGTAGCCGGAATCAATGGCAGTACTTATTCCCTCACCGTTAAGATACGACATTCCGGCGGCTTCTCCTGTTAGAATAATATTGTCTTTTCCGAGGTGCGGTGGTGCCATCCTCATTACGCATCCTTCGTCCCTTTGCATATCTTTTAAAACTACTTGAAAATTTTCAGCCAGTAAGTTTTTGAAATCCTCCATACTTTTCTTGAGGCTGCGCCCTTTAAAGCCGCAAACGCATAATGTAAGAAAGTCATCTTTACGGTGAGCACAGGAAATTGCTTCTCCGATCTGTGGCTCGAGAAACACATACCAGTGAGCATCTTCTAAGCTTCCCATATCAGAAAATCGGTAATACGCCTGATAAACCGCAACCGCTTGTTCTATTTTCATAAAAGCGGGGTCAAGCAGGGGCCGTAACCGAGATCCGCCCCCATCGGCGCCGATAAGATAAGAACAATATAAATCAATATTTTCTTTGTCATTTATGGAAACTTCCACTTTGATTTTCCCATTTTCCATAGAATAATTATTGAATTTACAATTATCTTTATATTCAACCCCGCTTTCTTTCAAAAGCCAATAATCAAACTTGCTCCGCCAGATATTGTAGAGATCTTGCGGGAATGACCGGCCATCTTTGGGCAGTTCCCAGACATAGGGGAAAAATCCCTTTTTTTTGTTCCATTCCAGAATATTTTCGGTCTTAATAATCTTGGGGTCGCAGTAAACTTCTTCCGGAGGAAGCCCCCCGAAATACTGATCAAGTAAAACCTGGGTCTGGCCGAAAAGAACCCCGGAACATATCTTGTTGCGGGGCAATTTATCCTTTTCAATAACCAAAACTTCTATCCCTTCATTTTTTAAAGCCTTGGCGCAAGCAGCGCCGGCCGGCCCGGACCCAACAATAATTGCCTGGAATTCTTTTTTCATTGTATACATTCTCCTTTCATTAATTCTGGTTTTTTTGTAATGAACATATAAAGTTTGGTAGCGTTGTCAATAGGAGACCTGGAATAATGCCCTCCAGTATTATGAACATTAAGCCTTCCTTTCATTGTATTTGTACACCATGTTTTTTGAATGTCAAGAAAAAACTTGTCCCCTCTCTTAAAAAGCAAAATTGG
>NZ_JBAMMY010000052.1:0-4300 GCF_051233685.1 Desulfobacterium sp. N47 | reverse complement strand
CATCGCCAAGGCCGCGTTGGCTGATGATTTTAATGCCGTTTGCAACAAAAACCAGAAACTCTCCCGAAAATCTTTCGTGGACGCGCTGTTACGGATGGTCGCGTGAGTAAACCATGCATCATTTCGGTGAAACTTTAGTTTGTTTAAAAAACCTTCCGATTTATTATTTTTATAAATTAAATATCATTTTCATTTCCAGCATAAAACATATACATGGAAAAATTAAAAAAACTGCTATATATATGACATCGAATAGATAAAAAAGAAACATTTGTTGATTAATTATTTTAAACGGATGTTATTATGAAAAAATACAAAATTTTATTCCTGTTGAATTCAAAGGTTCAGCTTGAAAATATCGTTGTTAACGGTTGGGTGAGAACAAAGCGTGATTCTTCCGGTTTTTCTTTTATAGAAGTAAACGACGGTTCGTGCTTAAAAAACATTCAGATAATTGCTGAAAACAAACTCGGCAATTACATTGATATAAAAAAACTTTCAACAGGTTCAGCTGTTACAGTATATGGAGATCTTGCCGAATCAAAGGGAAGCGGGCAGAAATGGGAGGTCTTGGCAACAAAAATTGATATAATCAGCATAGCTTCCGATTCATATCCGTTACAGAAAAAACGTCACACGGATGAATATTTGCGGACAATAGCACATCTCAGGCCACGCACAAATAAATACGGTGCTGTATTCCGTATAAGGTCGGAATTGTCTTTTGCCATACACAAATTCTTCAGGGATAAAGGGTTTAAATATATTCACACTCCTATTATCACAGGTTCGGATTGTGAAGGTGCCGGTGAGATGTTTAAAGTTACGGTAATGGATCAGGAAAAGGCTATAAATAAAAACGGACAAGCGGACGATTTGCAGGATTTTTTCGGAAAGCCTGCAAGTCTGACTGTATCCGGGCAGTTGTCCGCAGAAATGCTTGCTCTTGCTCTTGGAGACGTATATACATTCGGTCCTACATTTCGAGCGGAAAACTCAAATACAAGAAGACACGCGGCTGAATTCTGGATGATAGAGCCTGAGATGGTTTTTTGCGATATAAATGACGATATGGATCTTGGTGAGCAAACTATTAAATATTTAACAGATTATGCTCTTAAGGAATGTAAGGAAGATTTGGAATTGTTCGCAACATTTGTTGATAAAGAGCTTCTTAAAAATCTGGAAAATATATGCCTGTCGGATTTTGAAAGACTGCCATACGAAGAAGCGGTAAAAATATTAATAAAATCCAAAGAAAAATTTGAATATGAAGTATCTTTCGGCAAAGATCTTCAGGCAGAACATGAGAATTATCTTGCCGCACAGTATTTTAAAAAACCGGTAATTCTTTATAACTACCCTAAAAGCATAAAGCCATTTTATATGAGGTTAAACGATGATGATAAAACGGTTGCGGCAATGGATATTCTTGTGCCCGGCATAGGAGAATTAATTGGCGGCAGCCAGCGTGAAGAACGGCTTGATGTGCTGGAATTGCGTATGGAAGAATGCGGATTGCTTAAGGAGAATTACTGGTGGTACCTTGATTCACGCCGTTTTGGAACTGTGCCGCACAGCGGCTTCGGACTTGGTTTTGAAAGACTGTTAATGCTTGTAACAGGCATTAAAAATATACGTGATGTAATCCCTTTTCCGAGAACCCCCGGAAATATTGAATTTTAATCAATTACCAAAAAAATCCGTTAACTTTGACAAAATAACAATAGCCGGTACTATAAAACATTGCTTACCCTGAATTATAATTTTTTCTGATGTCGGATACTTTTAATGCAAATTACAAAATCCAAGGAAAGTGAGAAAAAGAATCTCACAGATGATAATATAAAGCCTGAAAAGACAATGGGACTTGCGTTGCTAGCACTTGGTGTTGTATTCGGCGATATCGGCACCAGCCCTTTATATGCAGTAAAAGAGTGCTTCTTTGGCAAACATGCCATTCATCTATCCCAGAACAATATTATGGGGGTTGTTTCACTTATATTCTGGTCACTTACTATAGTTGTCAGCATCAAGTATGTCAGCTTCATCCTGCGGGCGGATAACCGCGGGGAGGGTGGAATTTTTGCTTTGCTGGGACTCACGCCATCAGGAAAAGGAAATGATACCTCCAAATTAAAACCTGTTATCGTGCTGGCCGCAATATTTGGTGCGGCACTGCTTTATGGCGACGGCATCATTACACCAGCCATCTCGGTTCTGTCTGCCATAGAGGGCTTGAGTGTGGCCACCAAAGCTGCCGAACATTTTATTGTTCCGCTAACCTGTATAGTGCTTTTTCTGCTGTTTATCGTTCAAAAGCGTGGTACTGCACATATTGGCAAGATATTCGGCCCGGTCATGGTCCTCTGGTTTGTGCTAATTGCCGTGCTGGGTGTTATAGAAATTTATAATTATCCAGGCATATTAAAAGCCATCAACCCCTGGTATGCCGTTAATTTCTTTTTATTAAACCATTTGCATGGATTCGTGGTGCTTGGAGCCGTTGTCCTCTGCATTACCGGTGGAGAGGCTCTTTATGCAGATCTTGGTCACTTTGGCCGAAGGGCTATTCGTTTTTCATGGTTTTTCGTTGCATATCCGGCTCTGCTGCTCAATTACTTCGGTCAGGGAGCATTGCTTATTGAGCATCCGGAACTGGTCTTTAACCCATTTTATGGGCTTGTTCCAAAGTCACTGCTATTTGCAATGGTTGGTGTTTCAACTATTGCTACGGTCACAGCCTCACAGGCCATGATTTCAGGCATCTTTTCGCTTACCCAGCAGGCAGTGCAACTGGGGTATTGTCCCCGTCTTCGTTTAATACATACTTCAGGTGAAATGGAAGGACAGATATATATCGCCGGTGTGAACTACACCCTCATGATGTTATGCATAGGCGTTGTTTTGGTGTTTAAAGAATCCTCCGGACTGGCGGGAGCATACGGCATTGCAGTTACCGCTACCATGGGCATCACCACAATACTATATTTTGTTGTCATCACCAGGACCCAGCAATGGCCACTATGGAAGGCGTTACCGCCGGTGATACTGTTTTTGGCCTTTGATATGGCTTATTTCTGTTCTAACCTTTTCAAGGTGTTTGACGGAGGCTGGTTCACATTATTAGTAGCAGCGATAATCATGATTATGATGAAAACCTGGAAAGATGGACGTAAGGCATTATCCGGCAGATTCATTGAATCAAGGGTTCCGATCAAACTGTTCCTTGAGGATGTCGCGCGTCACGATATTAAGCGGGTATTCGGAACTGCGGTCTTTATGACTGTTTCTCCGGTTGGCACACCTGCTGCCCTTTTACATCATTTAAAACATAATCATATACTGCACCAGCAGGTCATTCTTCTTTCAATCCGCACAGACAATATACCGAATGTAGCTAAATCCGACCGTTTGAAGGTCGAAGATCTCGGCAATGGTTTTTTCCGTTTGCAGGGAGTCTATGGATTCATGGAATCCCCGAATGTGCCTGAACTCATGGAAATCGCCAAACGCCATGGGATTGATGCTAACCCGGCCACAACCAGTTATTATCTGGGAAGAGAAACCCTTCTTACGTCAGGTGTATCGAAAATGATGAGCTGGCGCAAGGCTCTCTTTTCCTTAATGTCCCGTAATGCTTCGAATGCAACAACGTACTTCGGGATTCCGCCTAACCGCGTGGTCGAACTTGGGGCTCAGATAGAGCTTTAAAGCATTTGCTGATGCAATAGAACCTATTGGAAACTTAAAGTTTGAAAACAAGCTTATTAAGGAAAAGGCCGAACAGTCTATTTAAAGATACATGAAAGATCTTTTAACAGAGAATGTCTGTCTTTTTCTGAAATAATAAAAAAGAGGGGTGTAAGCATTTTATTTTTTATCTTCAAATCCAAACCATTTTTTAAGATGCCGTCTTAATAAAAACAAAAGTAAAGCAAAAAATACTGCAAGAATTCCTCCCCAAAATTCCAAGAGCTTGTCCCAGAATATTTCCTTGAACTCCTTTGTATGCTTTTTCATTTCTTTAGCATGATCCACAAAAACCTGAACCTTAAGATATGTAGTTGCTTTAGGGATTGGTATTCCGCTGCAATCATCAGAATTATATAAATTTTGCCGCATCGCACATTTGTGTGGGTGACCCCAAGATGTTGTGGCACGGTAAATTTGTTCTAAATATAAGCTTCAATTATTTAGAACCACAGGTTGAAATCTTTTCGTCATTTTCAGATAATCGAAGACAGCTCTTACGTTAAATGATAATCGTCTCATTTTTTGAGACACGGTTTGTTTGGCT
>NZ_JBAMMY010000081.1:0-2292 GCF_051233685.1 Desulfobacterium sp. N47 | reverse complement strand
AAGTTGACGTAAGTGCTTGAAATACTTGGTATATAAATTGCAATGCATTTTACATGCCATCTTTTTATGTTTTGTGAAAAAATATCGCAAAATTTTAAAACCATGTTTGAACGGCTTCAAAAACAGTGAAACTTTAGTTTTCAAGGTGAAAGCTAAAATTGCATGATGGGATCTTTGAAGAACATCCAATTTTTATTTTTGACCGGCATACACATCTGCGTTTGATCATTTGATGGTTGAAATGGCTGATGAAGCAAATCGAGGGTGTTATCCAAAGGTTTCATGATGCAGATATAAACAATGTGTATAATGAGGTGATATATGATTCGCATCGGAATAAACGGTTTTGGCCGGATTGGCCGCCAGGTACTAAAGGCAATAACCGAAAGACAGTCAGGTAAGCTTGAGGTTGTAGCAATCAATGATCTTTTTGACGTTGAAACAAATGCTCATCTGTTTAAATATGATTCAAATTATGGGCGTTTTGCCGGAACTGTTGAGGCTGCAAAAGACGGTATAATGGTAAACGGAAAAATGATTAGGAATTTCTCATCACGTGACCCGGAACAAATTCCATGGGGCGGAGAAGGAGTGGATATTGTAGTTGAAAGTACCGGCCTTTTTACTAATGGTCCGAAAGCAGCCGCTCACATCAAGGCAGGCGCCAAAAAAGTAATTATATCAGCTCCGGCCAAAGAAGAAGATATTACGGTTGTTATGGGTGTTAATCATAAAAATTATAATCCCAAAAATCATCATATAATTTCAAATGCTTCCTGTACCACAAACTGCCTTGCTCCTCCGGCTCTTGTAATTCACAAAGCATTCGGTATTGAAAAAGGCATGATGACTACCGTTCACTCATACACCGGAGATCAGCGCCTTCTGGATATTGCCCATAAAGATCCGAGACGCGCCCGCGCAGCCGCTTTGAATATAATCCCAACCACAACCGGAGCCGCAAAAGCAGTTTCGCTTGTTATTCCCGATCTTGCAGGAAGGTTTGACGGATACTCCTTAAGAGTTCCCACGCCTACTGTTTCTATCGTTGATTTTGCAGCAATTCTTAACAAAAATACTGACACTGAAGAATTAAGAGCTGTACTTAAAAAAGCAGCCGAAACAGATCTGAAAGGTATCATGGCCTATGAAGAACAATCTCTTGTGTCCATGGACTTTAAAGGTGATTCCCATTCATCTATAATAGACGCTAAATTCACACAGGTTCTTGGCGGCAATATGGCCAAGGTTGTGACCTGGTATGATAATGAATGGGGTTATTCATGCAGAGTGGCCGACCTTGCTGCCTATATAGCAGATCAGGGGCTCTAAAATTTAAACTGCCGGGGTAATTGCAAAACGTTTTGTCATAACCGAATGCTTTTACCAAGTATTCATTTTAAGCGAATAGCAGATAATAAAATAATACATTTGCTGTTCGCTTAATAATTTCTAAAGCTCAACATAACACCATGCATCTTTTCCTCTAAAAGATATAGCGTTTATCATAATAATATTCCGATTGCTTAGTTGTAATTGGGTATGGGTACGTATGCTAACCGCAGAAAATTTATTAAAGGGCTTGGATGACGCCCCCAAATTTTAAAATAAAGTCTTACAGGCGGATACAATAAACGGCTTCGTGAGAGTAAATTATTTCGGGGCTGTAAGGATTTCCTGTAAGCGAATTTGCCGCCGTTGACGAAGGGCAGATTTTATTCCTGCGGATAGCATACGTACCCATACCCAATCGGAACAGATTTATGACAATTAGCTATATACTGAAAAGGACTGTCACTGGATTGTTGTTGCTATTAGAGATGCGGTCCAAAGTACTTGGAAGTCTCACATTTCCACCACAACCTTCTTCGCAAACTGCTTTCTACAAAGACATTATATAAAATCGCATAAAAGCATAGACGTCACTATTACTACTCCCAAAAAAAATATACTCCCGAAGACAAATTGAAAATCCCATTGCTTTACTTAGCATAATACTTTAATAATATGGTATATTATGGATATAAACTTAAAATATAAAGGGCGTCAGTTCGCAGTAACAGTTGTTTCATCTATCGGGTTAAAGTTCCGTCCGGGTAATTGTCCGTGCACCCGGTAGTTCAAGGGAGCGGCGTTCTGGCAACAGAGGGCCGTGAGTTCCCAATTGGCAAAACGGCAGGCCGTAGCGAAAGTGAACCTATAAGTAGCCTCGTGAATAGAACGAAGATGCCGACCCAGTGGACGTGTGGGGAAGGCCGAAGTCTGGCAGATTGGAAAACGGAAGCATTTGCC
>NZ_JBAMMY010000080.1:0-19635 GCF_051233685.1 Desulfobacterium sp. N47 | reverse complement strand
AAGTTGACGTAAGTGCTTGAAATACTTGGTATATAAATTGCAATGCATTTTACATGCCATCTTTTTATGTTTTGTGAAAAAATATCGCAAAATTTTAAAACCATGTTTGAACGGCTTCAAAAACAGTGAAACTTTAGTTTTTATATATCCATCATTCTTTCTATCGCCGATGTTACCCCATGGCTTTATAGATTGAAAGCCTGCTTCTGCATAATTCATAATTGCAGTGAATATATCTTCGAATGCCTGCCCGTCAGCTTTTAAAATTTTATTTTGAAAAAAATATCGAGCAAGTGTCTTCTCTTGAATATTCAATTTGTTATCGACTCCATTTATATTATGTTTACCTGAATATACTCGATTAATTCGTTAATATCTCACAGCCAACTCTCATCACCAGCTATGTAGTATTTAATACCCGGTTCATGGAAAAATATCTTCTCTTAGAATTGTCTATTCTTTATACCAATATTTGTTTAAAATCAAATAAGTTCTATTGAAGGCCTGTGACGTGTTTATTGTCATAAAAAAGAGTAACATAACAGCTGGTGAAACACAGGAGGCATCAATATATGAGTTGATGGTGGCATTAAAGAGTGATAGACAAAAAAGATGCTCGGACGTCCATTTCACCGTAAAATTTAGAACTAAATTTAAGAAAGAATAATTTATGACCAAAAAACAACTTGAAGACTACCTCTGGGGCGCAGCCAATATTTTACGCGGAATGATTGATGCCGCAGATTTTAAGCAGTATATTTTTCCTTTGCTGTTTTTTAAGCGCATTAGCGATGTATGGGATGAGGAATATCAAACAGCATTGAATGAAAGTGGAAACGATCTCGATTATGCCGGGTTCCGTGAAAACCACCGGTTTCAGATACCAAAGGGCTGCCATTGGGAAGATGTGAGAAAGAAGACCATAGATGTTGGCGCTGCCCTTCAAAAAGCTATCAGCGGTATCGAAAAAGCCAACTTTGAAATGCTTCATGATGTTTTCGGCGATGCGCAGTGGACGAATAAGCGCCGGATGAGTGATGAAAAGATGCTCGATCTTATTGAGCATTTCAGTCAGATGGATTTAACGGTCAGTAATGTCCCTCACGACATCATGGGAGAAGGCTACGAATACCTGATTAAGAAATTTGCAGACGACAGCGGCCATACAGCAGCCGAGTTTTATACCAACCGCACCGTTGTAAAACTCATGACTCAAATTACAGACCCGCAAAGCGCTGAAAGCATCTATGACCCAACCTGCGGAAGCGGCGGTATTTTGCTATCAAGCGTGCTGCACCTAAAAGAACGAGGCAAGGAATACCGAAATTTAAAATTATACGGACAGGAGCTAAACCTGATTACATCAGCCATTGCCCGCATCAATATGTTTATGCACAATGTGGATGAATTTTTAATTGTGCAGGGCGATACGCTTGAAAGCCCGCAGATACTCGAAAATGATGAGCTTAAACAGTTTGATGTAATAATGGCAAATCCGCCATACAGTGTAAAGCGCTGGAATCAAAAAAAATGGATGAACGATCCTTTTGGCAGAAATATCTGGGGAACACCGCCGCAAGGTTGCGCCGATTATGCTTTTCAACAGCATATTATGAAAAGTCTAAAACCAGATACCGGCAGAAGCGTTGTGCTCTGGCCGCATGGCGTTTTGTTCAGAGATGCGGAAAGCCAAATACGCAGGAAAATGATTGAAGAAGATTATGTGGATGCTGTAATAGGCTTGGGCAAAAATCTTTTCTACAACAGCAGTATGGAAAGCTGCCTGCTGGTTTGCCGCATGAAGAAGCCGAAGGAACGCAAAGGCAAAATCATTTTTATTGATGCAAAACAGGAATTGAGGATTGAAAAAACCAATGCCTGGCTTGAACTGCAGCATATTAAAAAGATTGCTGATGCTTACTGGAAATTTAAAGAAGCTGAGGGTTTTGCCAAAGTAATGAGCAATAAAGAAGTGCTGGAAAATAATGGGAACCTGAGCTTGCAGCTATATGTAAAACAGACAAACAATATTATAGAACATGATACCTCAAAGCTGATTGCGGATATAAAAGCAGGGCAAAAGCAAATCAATAATTCGTTAGAAAATTTATTTACTGAACTAAAAAATATTGGAATTGAGGTATGACTAAGGAAATAGTCCCAAGTAATCTATATTTAAAAATTGCCGAACTTTTACAAACTGCAAGGCAGACAGTAGTGCGTGCCGTAAATCAAACAATGGTTTACACCTATTATGAAATTGGGAGGATGATTGTTGAGGATGAACAGCAAGGTAAAGAGAGAGCCGAATATGGCAAGCAGGTATTAAAAGAACTTTCAAAGCGGCTTACCGCAGATTTTGGCAAGGGATTTTCTGTAGAAAATTTAGATAGAATGCGTTTTTTCTATCAGATATATTCCAAATCAATTTCGTCAACAGTGTTGACGAAATCTGAGAAGACGACCGCCAACACTTACTCAATTCAGCAGACGGTTTCTGCTGAATTACAAGCACCTCGTTTTCAATTATCCTGGTCACATTACCTTAAACTGATGCGGATTGAAAACCACAATGAGCGAAGTTTTTATGAAATAGAATGTATTACAAACAATTGGTCGCTTAAAGAATTGCAACGACAATTTGATACCGCTTTATATGAACGATTGGCTTTGAGCAGGGATAAAAAGGGCATTAAACAATTGGCACAGCAGGGGCATCTTATTGAAAAACCTTCCGATGCAATAAAGGATCCTTATATTTTAGAGTTTCTTGGTTTGCCCGAACATCACCATTATTCTGAAACCGTATTAGAACAGGAAATTTTTGACAAATTAGAGCATTTTTTACTCGAACTCGGTAAGGGCTTTACCTTTGTCGGAAGACAGGTTCGTTTTACTTTTGATGAAAAACATTTTCATGTTGATCTGGTGTTTTATAACAGACTTTTAAAGTGCTTTGTTCTGATAGATTTGAAAATTGGTGAGCTTAGTCACCAGGATCTTGGTCAGATGCAGATGTATGTCAATTACTATGACCGTTTTGTAAAACTCCCCGATGAAAATAAAACCGTGGGTATTGTACTTTGCCGCGACAAAAACGAAACCCTTGTTGAAATTACTCTGCCGGAAGATAATGACCAGATCTTTGCCAGCCGCTACCAGACCATATTGCCGGACAAACAAGCGTTTATTGAGCTTTTGAATGAGGGTGAAGTATGAGGTATGAGGTATGAGGTTGAGAAAGGATAAGTGGGAGTTGGTTAAACTTGGAGGTATTTGCGAAATCGATCCTTCGAAACGAGAGCTTGCGGACATTGCAAGTGATACTTTAGTTTCGTTTGCTGAAATGGCAGATTTAAACGAGAAAAGGCCGTATTTTAATTTTTCTAGAAAAAGTAATTTAGGCGTACTTAAAAAAGGTGGTCTAAGTTATTTCAAAGACGCCGATGTTCTTTTGGCAAAAATGACACCTTGTTTTGAAAATGGAAAGAGTGGATTAGTTGCAGGCTGTTTAAACGGCATTGGTTTTGGTTCAACAGAATTTTTTGTGTTACGTGGTGTCAAAATTGACCCATATTTGCTCTATTCAATAATTTCAAGCGATTTCTTTATTGATAGTGGTAAGTTAATGATGCTTGGTACAACCGGCAGAAAAAGATTAATGAAAGATTTTGTGGCTAACTATCAAATTCCTCTTCCCCCCCTCGAAGAACAAAAACAAATCGCCGCTCTTTTTCAATCCATAGAAACCGCTATAGAGCAGGTAGAGGTGCAGGAAAAGAATTTGCAAAACTTAAAAAATCAACTACTTTGTGAATTGTTTAGTGAGGCATTACAATTTACCAATTATTTGAATAAAAATGATTTTGAGAAAATTAAGTTTGAAAAGATTGCGTTAAACATTTCTGAAAGAGTAGAGCCCCAAAAGACAACTTTGGATACTTATGTCGGATTAGAACATTTAGACCCTGATAATCTTGTTATCGCAAGAACGGGAAAACCGGATGATGTAATTGGTACAAAATTAAAAATTTATAAAGGTGATATTATATTCGGAAAACGCAGAGCCTATCAGCGCAAAGTTGCTGTTTCACATTTTGACGGCATTGCATCTGCACACAGCATGATTTTAAGAGCCAATGAAAAATATATCGAAAAAGAGTTTCTTCCTTTCTTTATGCAATCCGATGTTTTCATGAACAGAGCGGTTCAAATTTCGGAAGGCTCTCTTTCGCCAACAATCAAATGGAAAACATTGGCAGCACAGGAATTCATTTTGCCCAAGAAAGAAAAACAAAAGGAATTAACCAAATTATTTAAACAATTTGATACTACACGGGACCAACTCAAGCAGCAAAAAACCACTCTCAAAAACCTGAAACAAAAACTATTAAGCGAGATTTTAGGATGAGCACATTCAACGAACTAAACAGCGTAGAATATTTCATTATCCACCGGCTTACCGGCATTAACCTGAACAAGGTCCAGCATGGTAAGGTAAAGGAAGAGGAGCTTCCCTATGGCGATAATGCAAAATGGAAATATATCCAGTCCGAATTGCTTCAAAGAGAAATTACCGATGTTTTTCTGGAAAAGGAATTGAAAGAATCCCTGATCCGCCTCAATCCCGCAATAAAATCAAACCCCGACCGCGCTGAAGAAGTAATTTTCAAACTTCGCGCTATTCTTATTGCTGTCGGCAATGTGGGGCTTGTGCGTGCTAATGAAGAATTTGCCAAATGGTTACGGGGAGAAATTTCCATGCCTGTCGGTAAAAACAATGAACATGTAAATATTCGTCTGATAGACTTTGAAAAAATAGCTAACAACTCTTTTTTACTGACGAATCAATTCAAAATCAGAGCCAGAGAAACAAAAATTCCCGATATCGTTATGTTTGTAAATGGGATTCCTCTTGTTGTCGGCGAAGCGAAAACCCCTGTCAGACCTGCTGTAAGCTGGTTGGATGGCGCTCATGATATTCATGTCATTTATGAAAATGCGGTGCCGCAGCTTTTTGTTCCTAATGTGTTTTCTTTTGCGACTGAAGGAAAAGAACTTTTTATAGGGGGAGTGAGAACGCCATTAGAATTCTGGTCACCATGGCGGCTTGAGGATGAAAAGGATGAATTGTATTATTTTGCCGGCTTACAGGATATATCAAAACAGATAACGCACTTATTAAAGCCTTCAACATTATTAGATATTTTGCAGTATTTCACAGTGTATGCAACGAACAGCAAAAAGAAAAAGATAAAGCTCGTATGCCGATACCAGCAATATGAAGGCGTCAATGCCATTGTTGAACGGGTTAAAGAAGGCAAAATAAAGAAAGGTTTAATCTGGCATTTTCAGGGATCGGGTAAATCGTTGTTAATGCTGTTTGCCGCTCAAAAAATGCGAAAGCAGCAGGAGCTTGGAAATCCCACTGTCATAATAATGGTTGACCGAATAGATCTCGACACGCAAATAACGGCAACTTTTAATACTGCCGAAGTTCCGAATATGGAGACAACCGACAATATTAAAGAACTGCATGACCTCTTGGAAAAAGATACCAGAAAAATCATCATTACAATGATCCATAAGTTTAAAGATGCCTATCCAGACATGAACAAGCGCGAAAATATCATTGTGATGGTGGATGAAGCGCACAGAACACAGGAAGGTGATCTTGGCCGCAAGATGAGAAGCGCTTTGCCCAATGCATTTCTATTCGGTTTAACCGGAACGCCTATAAACAAAGCTGATAAAAATACTTTCTGGGCGTTTGGAGCGGATGAGGATAAAAGTGGCTACCTGAGCCGATATACCTTTCAGGACAGCATTCGTGATAACGCTACACTACCTTTGCATTTTGAACCGCGCTTGCCGGATTACCACATTGATAAAGAGAGCCTCGATATTGCTTTTAAAGAGATGGCAAATGACCTGAGCGAAGAGGATCGCAACAAACTCAGCCAGAAAGCCGCTAAAATGGCGGTATTTTTAAAGTCTCCGGAACGTGTGAAAACCATAGTTCAAGATATAGTGGAGCATTTTCAAAAGCATGTGGAGCCGGAAGGTTTTAAAGCCCTGATTGTAACCCCTGACCGCCATGCCTGTGTTCAGTATAAAGAGGAGTTGGACAAATTATTTTCTCCTGAATCCAGCACCGTCGTCATAAGCACTTCAGCCAATGATGATTTGGAGTTCAAGCAAAAGTTCGCACTGGACAGAGACCGGCACGAAAAGGTAATTGAAAAATATAATGATTCAAACTCACCGCTTAAATTTCTTATTGTTACTGCAAAACTGCTGACCGGTTTTGATTCGCCTATTTTACAAACAATGTATCTGGACAAATCGCTTAAAGACCATACGCTGCTGCAGGCAATTTGCCGGACAAACCGGCTTTTCCCGAATAAAACTTTCGGACGGATAGTCGATTACTTTGGTGTTTTTGATGATACGGCGAGTGCCCTGTCATTTGATGAAGAATCTGTAAAAAAAGTTATCAGTAATCTCCAAGAGCTGAAAGACAAACTCCCTGAACAAATGACACTTTGCTTATCTCATTTTGCGGGCTTGGATAGAACCGTTGAGGGTTTTGAAGGCTTGCAGGCTGCACAGGATTGTATTAGTTCAAATGACAAACGGGATGCTTTCGCAAAAGACTTCAGTTTATTATCAAAACTATGGGAAGCTCTTTCTCCGGATGATGTATTAAAAAATTACCAAAAGGATTATAAATGGCTTTCGCAGGTTTACATCTCGGTTAAACCGGGTTCCGACGATAACGGAAGATTATTGTGGCATGCATTGGGAGCGCAGACAACGGCGCTTATCCATGAGCATATCCATGTTGCCGGTATTAACCACGATATGGAAGAGATGGTTTTGGATGCCGATGTAATTGACAACTTAATGAATAAAAAAGACCCGAAAGATGCAGATAAAATTATAAAAATATTATCGGGCAGGCTGGATAAAAACAAAGGAAATCCTGTTTTTAGAAAGTTAAGTGAAAGGCTTGAAGCTTTAAGAGACAAGGCGGAAAAAGGTTTAATCAATAGTATCGAATTTATTAAACAGCTTTGCGAAATCGCAAAAGAAACTTTACAGGCTGAAAAGCAAAAAGATAACGGTGAACAGCAAAAATCAGCAAAAGCGGCATTAACGGAATTATTCCTTGAACTTAAAACAGATAAAACACCGGCCATTGTTGAGAGAATAGTAAATGATATTGATGAGATTGTGCGACTTGTCCGATTTGACGGTTGGCAAAATACTATTCCAGGAGAAAGAGAAGTCCAAAAATCTTTACGCAAGACATTGTTGAAATATCAATTACACAAAGATGAAGAGCTATTTAATAAATCGTATGAGTATATTAAAGAATATTATTGAATCAAACTCATCCCTAAAACAAAACATCAATAGGAATTGCTGTTGACAATATCATTGTAAAATCTGTAATATTGTCTAAAATTATTAATATATGTTAGGGGTGTTGCAAAGCAGCTGAGAACCCAAAAACGGGTAACCCTTGGAACCTGATCAGGATAATGCCTGCGAAGGGAAACGAGTCTTCTGATATAACGGCCGTTTCTCTATTTATGGGAAACGGTTTTTTTTGTTAATTCCAGACCCGGCCGGATTGATAATTTTAAACATTGGCCGGAAAGAAAGGGGTAAGTATTATGGCATTGGATGAAGTTGTCATCTCTCAGGCTATTATTGAGCGGTATTATAAAAAACTTATAGATAACCTTGAAACCGATGTTGCGATAGTAGGTGGCGGACCATCAGGTTTAATTGCAGGTTATTTTCTTGCAAAAGCCGGAAAAAAGGTAGCGCTCTATGAACGAAAACTCAGCATAGGCGGTGGCATGTGGGGTGGTGGCATGCTGTTTAATGAAATTGTCGTTCAGAAAAGTGCGATTCATCTGCTTGAGGAATTTGGCATTCGTTATAATCATTTTAAAGAAGATTATTATACAGCCGATTCAATTGAGGCAATTACTTCCTTAACCGCCGGAGCTATCCGGGCAGGTCTTACAGTATTTAACTGCATTTCCGTAGAAGATGTAATGATGCGTCCGGAAGGCATCATGGGGCTTGTAATCAACTGGTCTCCTGTTGAGATGGCCGGATTACATGTTGATCCGCTTACCGTAAGAACAAAATTTGTTGTTGATGCCACAGGGCACGCGACTGAAGTAGTAAAAGTGGTAGTAAAAAAAGTTCCGGGAAAGCTGTCGACACCAAGCGGTGCGATTGAAGGTGAAAAATCCATGTGGGCGGATAAAGCTGAAAATCTTACACTTGATAACACACAGGAGATTTTTCCCGGATTATATGTAGCGGGTATGGCTGCAAATGCAACTTTCGGCGGGCCGAGGATGGGTCCGATTTTCGGAGGTATGCTTCTTTCCGGTGATAAAGTGGCTAAAGAACTTATTCAACGATTATAGTTCCCCATCCGCCGCCAATGGCCTTGTAAAGAGCAACCAGATTGGTTGAAACGGTGCGTGTGCTTTGAGCAAGAGCATCTTCTGAAGCATAAAGGGAGCGCTGGGCTAAAAGCACATTCAGAAAATCCGTCTGGCCGTGGATATAAAGCTGTTTGGCAAGATCTACGGCCTTTTTGTTTGCGGCAACTGCATCAGAAAACGCTTTTTTCCGCTCCTCTTCTTTTGTTGAGGCAATAAGTGCATTATCCACCTCCTTTAGCGCTGTGAGGATGGTTTGCTTGTAGGTAATTGCAGATTGTTCCTGTAAAGCTTTCTGCAGCTCGATATTGGATATCGTTTTACCTGTATTGAAAATCTGCCAGCTTACCGAAGGCCCAAACGACCAGAATCGGTTTACTCTGTCCATCCATGAATTGAACTCATCGTTTTGAAAACCTGCTGAACCTGAAATGCTGAATTTAGGGAAAAGGTCGGCCGTAGCAACCCCAATGCGCGCTGTAGCGGCGTGAATTTGTGCTTCTGCTCTTCTTATATCCGGGCGTCTTCGCAAAAGATCTGACGGAACTCCAACAGGAACCAAAGGTGAAGCGGCAGGTATGTCGGATGATTCCTTAAGCTCTGTAAGCAAAGCTGCCGGCTCACGGCCGATAAGCAGGCTTAAGCTGTAAATCGACTGCTCGGCTGAAGCTTCCAGCAGAGGAATCTGGGCTGCTGTCGTTGCCGCCTGGGCATCGGCATTTGCCGCATCAAGGCTGTTTGCAAATCCGGCTGTAACTATTTTGTGCGTAAGCTCGGCTGTATGCTTCTGTGCTGCAAGATTATTACGGGCAATATTAAGGCGCTGCTGATAAGCTCTTAGATCGATATAGTTAACGGCAACCTCTGCGGCCAAAGTCACCAATACATCATTTCGTCCTTCAATAACAACATTAAGATCAGCATCGGCTGCTTCAACACTTCGCCGGACACCACCAAAGATATCCAGCTCCCAGGCCGCATCAAAGCCTGCCTGATACTGGCTGGATGTTATACCGTCATTTGCTGCTGCTGATTGCGGCGAGTGGCTGCGTCTGTAAGAACTTACTGCGTTTAAAACAGGTCCGAATCCTGAAAGCGAAACTCCTCTTGCCGCTCTGGCCTGCCGGATACGGGCTTCTGCCTGCCTGATATCCAGATTTGATTCTATGGCTCTGTTGACAAGTGAAACAAGCAGCGGATCATTGAAAGCAGTCCACCAGCAAGCTATATCTTTTTCAGTTATGGTATTTGTATCGGACTTTGGGGCTGGTCCTGCCCAGGTGGATGGAAGAGTTGTTTCAATCGGCTTGTAGTCAGGGCCTACTGCACAACCGTTTATCAATATCAGACAAAGCAGAAGGACAAGGCTGCATATTTTAGCCAAACGCAGCGTAGCAAGGTTCATTTTTAAAGCAGTATACATGTTGTCATAGTTTTTTTTACTCATAGCGCAGCGCCTCGATCGGATCAAGCCGTGATGCTCTCCACGCAGGATAATATCCAAAAATTATACCTACTCCGGCAGATACTAAAATAGCTGCGGCAATTGCACCAGGCGAATTTTCAACAGGCCATCTAAGAAAAAAGTGTACAAGCCTGGAGCCGCCGTGACCCAGAAGAATTCCCAATCCTCCTCCGACAAGACAAAGGACTATGGATTCCACAAGAAATTGCCTCAAGATATCGCGTGCTCTGGCCCCAACCGCCATTCTCAGGCCTATCTCACGGGTTCGTTCGGTAACCGACACAAGCATTATATTCATTATCCCGACTCCGCCTACAATAAGTGAAATCAATGCAACGGAAAGCAGTAGATTAGTCATCATTTTTGTTGTTGATGAAAGCATATCTACCATTTCACTCATGTCCCTGATATTAAAGTCATCCGGTTCTCCGTTTCTGATACGGTGGCGTTCACGAAGCACTTCTGTTATCTGGGTGATAAGAGAAGGAATCTGAGCTGTGGAAATTGCTGCCATCATAATCTGATCTATATTGGCAAAACGTATCGGCATAGGATTATTTACAGCCTGAACGGAGGATTGTTCAGGATAAAGGCTTGGAGAATCACCCGAATATAAGCTGCTGAGTGTATTTACCGATGAGGATGTTGCGGAACTGCTCTGGTTTATATTATCAAGAGTCGAACCTGTAACCCTGTATTTTATTGTAGTCCACGGAGCTATAATGGTGTCATCCTGGTCCATTCCCATCATATTTGCCCCTTTGGCTGAAAGTACGCCTACCACCCTGAATGATACATTCTTTATGCGGACTTCTTTGCCTATTGGTGATTTGCCTTCAAACAACTCCCGGACAAGGGTTTGGCCGAGAACACAAACTTTATTACCATTAAGCACATCACGATTGTCAAATACTTCTCCTTCAGATAGGTTTGTCCAGTCGCGCACTTCTAGAAATTCAGGGCTAGTTCCATATATTGATGAGGGAACCCAGTTACGGTTACCATAAACTACCTGAGTACGGGCGCGAACTACAGGAGCTGCAGTTAAAACGGAAGGACATTCACGGATTATGGCATCACAATCTTCAGATGTAAGAGTCATAGCACTTCCTGAACCAAAACTTATGCCCCCGCTGGATGCTGTTCCGGGACGAACAAGTACGGTGTTTGCACCCATACTTGCTACTGATTTTTTAATTGCAGCAGAGGAGCCGTTTCCTATTTCCATCATGGCAATAACAGCACCTACACCGATTACGATCCCAAGAGTTGTGAGCATTGCCCGCATTGGATTCCGCAGAAGTGCCTGAAGAGCGATTTTTATTGTGCGATGGGTTTTCATACATCCTCATTAATTTGCATAGAATCGACAGGAGTTGAAAATCCTGACTCATTCTGACATGGTACTTCATTTACTATCACACCATCATTAATGCGAATGATCCGGTCGGCATATTTAGCCACAGCCGCATCATGAGTGACAAGCACTATTGTAATCTTATCTTGCCTGTTCAGTTGGCGAAACATCTCAAGCACCTCAGTGCTGGTATTGGAATCCAGATTTCCGGTTGGCTCATCGGCAAAAAGCACAGGAGGACTATTAATCAGCGCTCTTGCAATTGCTACCCGCTGTTGCTGTCCTCCTGAAAGTTTTGAAGGCTCGTGATCAAGTCTGTCCTGCAATCCTACACGGCTTAACATTTCTATAGCCCTTTTTTTAGCCTTACCGTCAGAGATAGAATCTGTTGTGTATGTGAGAGGCATAGCGACATTTTCCACGGCACTGGCGCGGGGAAGCAGATTAAAGCTTTGAAACACAAACCCCATCTTTTTATTTCGTATAAACGCGCGTTCATCGGATGATATTTTCCCAACATTTTGTCCATCAAGCAGATATTCCCCGGATGTTGGTCTGTCCAGACATCCCAGAATGTTCATCAATGTGCTTTTGCCTGAGCCTGATGCGCCCATAAGGGCAACCAGTTCACCGGCTTTTATCTGTATTGTAATGCCTTTCAGCACCTCAACATCTATTTCGCCGATATTATAGGTTTTATAGATATTCTTTAATTCAATTAATTCCATGGTTATTTTTAGTGCCTGCCTCTGCCCATATTAGGAACAAATGGATTGGATGTGTCTTCCGTATCGGAATTTGTTTGAACCTGCTGACCCAAAATAACCCCAAGTCCTTCTTTAAGACCATCACCTTCAACTTGTGTCAGCATACCATCACTGGTTCCCACGGTTAGCTGTAATGGTTCCGGAAGGTTTCCTGAGCGAATGATCCAGACTGTGCCTTTCTTTTTGCCGTTTGGATGCTTTTGCTCTTTATTGTTACCGGATCTCTTATCCTTTTTCAAATTTTCTTCATCGCCTGCAGATTTTAAAAGCAGATCACGATATTTCGGATCAACCTGCTCTGAAGTTGGCGTCCAGCGCAGGGCGGCGTTTGGTACTGTGAGAACATTGTTGAGACGGTCTAATTCAAACTGAACATTTGCTGTAAGATATGGAAGGAGACGTCCGTTTGAATTGTCGGTTATAATCTCAACAGTGTAAGTAACTACATTCTGGCTCATGGATGCATTTAGCCGTACTTTACCAACCTCTCCATGAAACAATTCTCCCGGAAATGCATCTACCGTAAAGCTGACCTTTTGACCTGAATGGATCTTGCCGATATCGGCCTCATTAACGGCAACCCATACCTGCATGCGTTTTAAGTCTTTAGCAATCAGAAAAAGGCTTGGCGCATTCAGACTTGCAACAACAGTCTGACCGATATTAACACGCCGGTCAATGATAACGCCTTTAACGGGCGATTTAATCGTACAATACCCAAGATTTTGCTGTGCCCGTTTAAAAGCCGCCTCAGATTGAGCCACAGCAGCTACGGCCTGTTCAATTGTTGCCCGGCTAACCGCAAGGTTTGCCACAGCTGTTTCATAACCGGACTTATAAGCATCATAAGCGGTTTCAGCAAGAGCCTCTGAAGGGCCAAGCTTTTGCGCCCGCTCCCAGTCCCGCTTTGCCTGGTAAAGCTTTGCTTTTATCTGCTCGATATCGGCTTTGGCTCGTTCAAGAGAAGCCCTGGATTGCTGTACCTGAGCAGCAGCCTGAGCAGCATCGGCAGCATATAGTGAGTCATCGATCTGGGCAAGCACTGTCCCTTCTCCAATAACCGAGCCATAATCTATAGTTTTGTTGTTCTTATCTTTACCAAATTCCAGTATTCGTCCGGCAACCTGTGCGCCGACATCAATCACTTCCTCCGGTTCTACCGTTCCGGTTGCGCTGATGGTAACCATAAGGTCGCCTCGTTTAACCTTTTCGGTACGATATGAAACAGACTGGTCATTGCTTTTCTTAAAAAATATAACAAAAGCAATGAGCGCAAGTGCTAAAACTAAAACCGTAATAATAGTACGCCTGATCATAGGTTTCATAGTTTTTAAACTCTTAAGATATTGTAATTTTGATGGTAAAATCGTAAGTAAAATTTTCGAAAGTGGCTCTATGTAAATATTAATTTTTGAATTCATGTCCCTTTATAGGTATTTTCCCAATAATACTCTAATTTTGTTTTCAGTACAGCAATCAACATGCCAAGCATTCTTCAACACTTCAACTATTTATAACTTATTTAATATACATAATTTTATCAGGTTTCCCAACAAGTTTTTATGTTGGAAAAAAGATAGGTTATGGATAGTGTGTATGCAGAATTTTAAGATAAGAAATATTGTGTGGATACAAAGTATCCATCAAGTCTATAGCTATTGCCCGAATAATGTTTGGATTGCAGTCTTTCTATTTGGTTGGGGATAAACAATCGCAGCCTTTAAGGATTTTGATCCGAACAATTCCTAATCATATTCCATCGTTCAAGAAATCTATTGTATAGTTCATCCATTTTTTCCTGTTGTTTCTGCGAAAGTTCCGTTTTGATCTGGGCAATACCACTGCTGATGATTTCCTCTGTTTCCGGCTGATGCCGACGGCGAAGTTCCAGCAATCGCAGCTGGGTTTTGCGGACAGTTTTAAATACCTCGGCTTGCTGGGATTCCGAAAGGTCCAAACGGCTTGCGAGCCTTTTTGTGACCAGTTTTGCCACAGCCGGACGTCCTCCCTGAATCAGGGAAAAGATTGTATGACGTACAAAGATGCCGGTACCGACGGCACCGATATAGATCCCGGCAAGAAATATTATGATTAAACCCGTCCACAGTTTCCATTTTTTCATATCAAACTCCTTCTGTGGTTTTTTGACAATCCAAACTCATACAAGCATCTTTTCCGGATTACGGATCAGAAAATGCAAATTACAGTGCAAACAAACCCGTTGTCAGCGCTACAAATGGTTCATTTATAAATAAATTCATTGTAACTTGTTCCGGTATAAATGTTGTCCCGAAAGTGTAAATCGATAAGACAAGAGCTACCAGACCGGCGACCGTTCCAAAACGCCACACAATACGCTGGGCAACGGCTGTATACCACCAACTTCCTGGCTGCATAAACAAATGTTGTCCATGTGTGCGCACCTTTGCCATCACACGCATGTTCCATTCCGTATCAGTTTCGGAGGGCTCTGTAAGGCTAAGGTGCGTCTTGATAAGAGCATCTTCTATCTTTGTTACAAAATCCTTTTCCGTCATATTCAGATATCTCCCGATAACATAGCGGCAATTCGTTTTCGCATCTTTTTTCGCGACCTGTGCACCCGGACTTTCACGTTAATCGAGCTCCAACCAAGAACCTGTGCCGCCTCTTTAACCGAAAGTCCATCAAGGTGTACCAGAGTAAGAGCCATCCTGTCTTCTGCGGAAAGATCAGCCAGTGCCCACTGTAAAATCTCTCTTGCCTCTTTTTGGTTTTCAATATTGTTAAATACATCTTCCGACTTGGCAGCAAGAACTTCATCAATCCATCTCTTGTGATCCTCAGTCAGAGCACTGATTGATATTTCATGATTTTGGTAATGCTGTCTCCAGTAATCGTAACAGCAGTGTATTGCTATGCCGGCAAGCCATTTCCTGAACATTTTGCGCTCATCATAATTTGGCAATGACTTGTAAACTTCAATAAAGATTTCGTGTGAAAGATCCGCAACCACATCGGCAGGAAGACGTCCGGAAACGATTTTGAAGATATACCCGCGGTATCTGTTCAGGATAATTTCAAAATCGTTGATCCGCCCACTGAGAATACGTCCGATAATTTCAGCATCTGTTGTTATGTCAGACCCGTCTTCAACGTTACTCTGCATCAAATAGCATACTCCCGGCCTGGTAAAAAATAACCCTGTCTTAACTGGGTTTTACTCTACAAGCCGGATATAAACTTTTGCTGATCATTTAATTATTAAAACTATCGCTTCGTAATTATCCAGCTATTGTCTTAGATCCTTAATGATTAACGCTTACGCAAGTTGCGAAAATTTTCCCGCATTGTTTCTTTCGATTTTTCCAGTTCTTCGCGGGAAATATTGCCATCGTGATTCGTGTCAATGTTTTCCAGCCGTTTCTGCATGGCGGTATGCCATTCTACTTCACTGATCAGACCGTTACCATCAGTATCGGCATTATTGAAGAAAACATCCATCGGTTTTTCCCCTGTTGCTGCAAATGGTGCCGCAAGACTTTCGGAAAGAAGAAAAGATAAAGATATAATTACTACGCATGTTAGAATAATTGCTAAGTGCCTGCACAAATTAATGCCGAATAAGATTCGTTGTTTACTGTTTTTCATTGGCTTTCTCCTGTAATTGCAACATTTTTTGTCCAGGTCTTGGTTTCAGGGTCCCATTGCCCCTGTGCCGAGCGGGTGGCGGTGTTGCCCTGAGGTCCGGTCATTGTGGTGCTACTGTTATAGCCTTCATCCGTTTTGGTTGCCGTAGTATTTCGGGTGGCGCTTTGTCCGTTGGCCCCTGTTGATGTCACACTTTTCGTCCAGGTCTTGGTTTCAGTGTCCCATTGCCCCTGCGCCGAGCGGGTGGCGGTGTTGCCCTGAGGTCCGGTCATTGTAGTATTTCTGCTATAGCCGTTGCCGGTCCGGTTAGTCGCTATATTGCGTGATGAACTTCGGCCCTGTGGCCCACTGCGGGAAACATTGCGCTGCCAGGCCATAGCCTCCATTGCAACCGTAAGAAACAACAGAGTTAACATCAAAACTGTCATCTTCATAAAAGAACCGGTTTTGTACAACTTTTTACTTTTCATGTTTTTTCTCCTTGATTTTCATAGAAATTTTGGCATTATTTTTCAGGCTGAAATTATCCTTTGTATTCATATTCGGAAAGAAAACAGAAAAGGTTACATCCTGCTGCAAAATAATTATGCTGTTTAAGTGATTCAGAGCTCTGGAAGCAGATATATTGCTCCCCGTTGCAAGCAACGGGGAATACGCATGCTGCTGGAGTTTAAATTATCCCTTGGGAAGGACTGTTGCTTTGGCTGTCTCAAAGTAGGTCTGGCAATCATCCATTGGAACATTACGTCCGTCGGAGAAGACAACACTGCCGTTGGTTCTGCCAAGCACGCAGTAGTGTGTAGTATAACCCTTGGCCAGGTGAAAGCCGTATAGTGCCCTTGACCATGTAGCCACATTCATCTCAACATTTGCAGCATCAGATTCCATCCTGATCTTCCATTTAATGGGAATAGTCACATCGGTCATCGGATCTTTCCATCTCTCCAATGGCTCAACTGTGATCTGGCCGGGACCGTAACCAAGGACCTGATCACCACTCCAGACACGTCCCAGAAAATGGTTTGCCTCGGGTTCGGCAAAGCAAAATACTTTTACGGATTCACTGAAACACCATCTCCAGATATAACCCGTGGAATGTCCCAAAAGTGTTAATACATCCCAGCCTTTTCCCAGGCAGGTTCGCTCGCGGACCGCCCATCCTTCATCAAGGGTATATTTTTTACCCTGATATGTAAAGCTTCCCGATGCCCAGCAAAGGTGTTCATTACCTGCCAGGCTCTTAACGGGAAGGTCAGTCCAGGGACCATGATATGGAATGGAATCGCCGATGCCGCCAATCGTTAAGTCAAGATCCACACCCATGTGCTCTCCCTTTAACTCCCAGTAAGGCAGGCGACATGTAATCCGGCGGTTGCCGGTTTTCCAGATTACCCGGTCGGATTCCTGAACCACCTGAAAGTTTGCGGATTCATCTGTCGGTCCGATGCGGTTGCCGACAAATTCGTTATTGGATATAGTGCGATGGTCGCTTGGAGTGATAATCAGATTCGTCTGCTGTATAATTCCATCGGCAATGCCCCAGACTTTTCCTCCCACATGGTACATGCCTAATGCCATAAAGGATCTTTACCTTCACTTTTGCCCATAATCAGAAATGCAATATGGTCCTGGAAGTGTTCACTTAATTGTTCTTTGGGCAGTTCCCTCATGTGATTCATCTCATCTGCTGTCTTGACATTACTTGTAGCCTTTTTTTGTTCTTTCATTATCCTACCTTTCTTGTATTATTTTGATGGACTCGTAAAAAGTTATCATCATTATAAGGCAATTATATCGTGGATACCGTAACCATTTTCAAGGACATATTCTTTCCCTCCGACAGCTATTGTACCTTCTAATCGGCAATACTGTTCATAACCGGCCCGTAGTTCTGTGCTTAAATCTGGCCAAGGCCCATAAGAACGGGTAAACTTTCCCAGACCGTCCAAAACAAGATTGCACTCTACTCCCTTATACTCTCCCTTATACTCCCAATAAGGTGGGCGGCAGATAAGCAGCCGCTCTCCCGTCTGCCGGATAATCTTGTCAGATTCATGAATGATTTGAGCTTCGTCTTTCCATTCCCTTGAGTCCTGACGGTTACCTATGAAATCATTATTGTACATACTGCAATCCTGGTCATGCGATATCATAAGAAAAGTTGTTTGACCAATCATAGCATTATCTAGTGTCTGAACGGAAAGTCATAGTTTTTTTAAAGTCAGCCGGATAGCTGATGGCAGTTTATTAAATTACTACCATTCAAATCATTGGCATCCGATTGTGAATCAAGTTTTTGCGATATTTTCTCAACAACCGGACGCACCCCTCCGTCAGTTACTCATTTTTTATATAAAATGCTTTCTTTTATGCCGCGTTACGTCGTCTCTGACGGCTTAAATCTTTTTGCTGAATCAGATGGCCCAATATCTGTATGTTTCTGGCTAAAACGGATAAAGCAACATAGCGTTTAAATCCATGCAGGCCGTGATCCGGACAGCGATCCAATCCATGGTTCTCCAAAGCATTAATGGAAGATTCTACTGCGCTATGTTTATGCCTGGATTCAATAAATTCTTCCGAGTTCTCTATTCGTTTGTCTTTTTCGGATAGCCGCCCCTTTTTGGGTAAGACGACGTAATCCAATATATTTGACAGCTGCTTGCCGTTGTCAGGAGTATAAAAACCTTTGTCAAAACTGCATCCGGAAAGATTTTCAAATCTTTGTTTGGCCTGCTTCGCCATGGTAACAGCTACTTTATCATCGGTCTGTCGTTCCATTACCTGGTGATGCAGAATAAACCCATATTGATCTTTCAGTATGCAAACCTTTAAGCCCAACTCCTGTGGTACGCCGGCTTTCCCTTTGCTGATCCACTCGGTGTGCTGCTCAAAAATTGAAAAGACTTTTTCTTCGTGCGGTATCTTTTCATCTAAAACGGCTCTTCTTAGAATCTGGTCAATTTGCCGATCTGCATGACCAATATACTCTTCAACCTTACTCAGCCTGATATTTTGAGACGTTGATAATATCAGCATCTCCCGTAAAATCCGGATTGTCTCTTTGACCTTGAATACTAAGGCATGGCAGACATCGATGTAATTCCGGTGCTGTTCAACAATTAATTTATTTCCGGTTTCCTTTTTAGATTCATTATTTGATGTTGAATGTTTGAGCCTTTGAATTCTTCGCAGCAGACGCTTTATTTTTATTATATGATGATGGCTTTGACGCCAGTCGGTAATGCCAGCCTCACAACAAATGATTGCAATCAGGATTATCATCTTGCGCATGGCATCAAACAACAGATTTGTGTCAGTCGGAAAATGCACATCGGTTTCAACAACAAAAGAATCGCAGCTGCCTCTTAATTCCTGTTTTGTCGCAATAATGCTGTGCCCGGCTTTAACAGCAATTTGATTAATCTCATCCAATATATGCGGAGCCAGTAAAACAATATTATCCTTTATGGTCTGCAAAGCATAGTTTGAATCAAGATCAGTTTCACTGTGCCCGGGCATCTGACGTAATTTATGATGATTGTTGGCCATCTCATGGATTTTATCGTAGTCCCGGTTGCAGTTTAGACGCAATGTTCCCAAAACCAGTATCTTCCACAGGTCCATGCCCGTTCTTCCAATTTCATGACTTGCTTTCGGCACAATCCGTTTCAGAATATTAAATACCTTTTTACGTAACGACGGTGTGCTATAAATGTATTGCAGTCCTATCATCAGCTTGGGAATTTCATCCCGGGATTTAAGATCAAATTCGATGTCGGCGATGTCCTTTTTCCAAAATTGAGGAGATTTAATAAGTCGGTCAAGATTTGCCGCAAGGCGACCACCGTGTCGATTTAAGTGTTAACGTCGGCGAAATATCCTTTCACGCATTGCATATCAAAGATGTTTTGGAGGGGATAGCGGTAAAAGACAGCAAAG
>NZ_JBAMMY010000078.1:0-15885 GCF_051233685.1 Desulfobacterium sp. N47 | reverse complement strand
TCAACTTGACACCAATAAATATCCGAAAGGTATTAAAATATCAGATAAGGATCTTCGCCGAGTAAATATCAGTCGTAATGAATTCCATGGAGATTGGAATTATACAATAATGCCATATCGATCAACAGATAAATTGTAAATGTTATTTTATGACAACTCCTTAGATAATGTCAAAAATAATACCAGGAGACACATATGAAAAGAACATGTTGGCACAAATTCTTAGAGATTTCTTTTATTGCTTTTATAACTATCTCGTTTTTGATAATTGAAACAGGGATGGGAACAGCCGCAACAAACCAGATACCGAAGGAATCCGTCGTAGACGGTATGTTTTTCCACGACAAATACCCTCCAGCCACTTCCAGAGATCGTGAGATCTTTGACAAAGTCAATGAGGCGGATAGGCTCATGTCTGAGGGACAAAGAGCCAAAGCGAAGCCTCTTGTCCAGGCACTGCTCAATAAAGTGAGGCAAAACTCGCCTACCGCTGAGCGACCGAATGAGGAAAGATATTCAATCTATCTGTACAACTCTCTCAAATACTGGGCCAACACACTGAAAATACCCATAGTTCAGAAGAAACCGCAAACCGGCCAAGTATATGCCGGAGTAATCACGTCGGTTTTTTATTAATATTTCTTGAACCGCTTCTTCCTTCACGCAGCTTAACTTTGTCGTCATTCGCGAAAATACAAATGATGCCTTGACATCATCTATAATGATGCTATGATGACATTATGAGAACGACAATCACTATAGATAATGATGTATTGGAAAGAGCCCGGGCTATTTCGGCAAAACTGCGCACTCCGTTTAAAACAGTCATAAACGAAGCGCTTAGAACCGGTTTGGATCATGTGCAGCAACCTGCCAAATGCAGACGTTACAAAACAAAGCCTCATGCAATGGGCGTTAAAGCCGGACGAAATATAGATAACATACAGGAATTATTGGCTCAAATTGAAGGCGAGGATTCCCGTTGATTCTAGTTGATGCCAACATTCTGTTATATGCGGAAGATTCGCTTTCGCCGCTTCATCAACAAGCACGCCTTTGGTGGGATGATCAACTTTCCAAGAGCGAACCTGTTTGTCTATGTTGGCCGGTTTTATCCGCATTTATTCGGATAGGGACAAATCCACGGGTCTTCGAACACCCGCTTCCCCTTGAACAAGCTCTTACCCGTGTACAGAGCTGGCTGGATCAGCCTTGCACAAGAGTTATTCAACCGACCGAACAGCATTGGGCTGTATTTATGATGATGCTCAAAGGTGGGCAGGCTGTAGCCAATTTGGTTACAGACGCACATCTGGCTGCTCTTGCAATAGAAAACGGATGCGATCTGGCCTCCACTGATTCTGATTTTTCCCGTTTTCCGAAGCTCAAGTGGATCAATCCTCTTTCTCTGTAACTCTAAGATGTTTACAAGTTCCCGTTTAATTCTGACATTCCGGTTGTTGTGTGTAGGGAAAAACTGCCGGTCAAATCGCGCATTGGGCCTTATTTGTGGCGATTCACAATATTGTTTGACAATATGTAGCCAGTTGGATACAGTTGGGTCATTATTGAAATTCGCAAAACTGAAATTTTCGTTAAACGGCTTGATGGGTTGCATGACATGCGTGCTCGTGCTCGTGCTCGTATTTTAGCCCGTATAGCGCGTTTGGCTGCTGGAAATCCTGGAGATGTTAAAGCTGTTGGTGAAGGCGTGTCAGAGCTGCGGATTAATTATGGACCCGGCTATCGGGTGTATTACAAAAAACACGGGCAGAAGGTAGTAATCTTATTGGCCGGCGGTGACAAGAGCACCCAGGTCAAGGATATAAAAACCGCCTTACATCTGGCACAAAATTTATAGGAGTGTATCATGGCTAAAACCATAACTACCCGATACGATGTTGCTGAACATCTCCGCACCCCGGAGGAAATGGCTGCTTATCTTGAAGCTTGTCTTGACGAGGCAAATGGCGATGCTGCCTTTATTGCGAAAGCTCTGGGTGATATCGCCCGCGCAAAGGGCATGTCACAAGTATCACGTGATGCAGGACTATCCCGCGAAAGTCTTTATAAAGCACTTTCTGGGGAAAGAACCCCAGGTTTCGACACGATTCTTAAAGTTATAGGCGCACTCGGCTTGAAATTGCACGCAGAAGCAGTTCCTGTTAATAAATAGCTCGACGGCCCAACCCTCTGGTTCAGCAGAGGGTTTATAAATAGCAGTTGCTGACTTTTCTCTGTTTTCAAAGGTTGTCTTGCTTGCTGCCTTACAACTTCCAAAGCCGCTTAAAACAGAGGACATTTGGCCATATGATTGCTACTGTTTGGTCAATGTCCCGTATATTTTTAACAGTCTGTCCGGAAGATCGCGGACATCCGATATGATGTTATGATTATATGGACCGTAAAGATCGTCGAGTCGTAAATCAGAGGCAGCATCAATTGTTATTGCCCTTACACATATTTTTTTCGACTCGGCTTCAAATACGGCTCTGCGGGTATCCTCGATGGCGTAATTTTGTTTATAATCCGTATCATTTGGAAAACCGTCGCTTATTATTACAAGAAGCCGCGTCTTTGACAGTGTGTTTTCAAGACGGGATATTGCATGGCGGATTGCAGCCCCCATTCTTGTTCTTCGCTGGGGATAAATCGCATTAATTCTGTTTATTACATTTTCATCCATATTTTCGGAAAATTCTTTTATATTGTAATAATCCACTCCCAATCTCCCCGTTCCTGAAAATCCGGCAATTGCAAATACATCTTGTGCAGTATTAAGCGCTTCACAAAAAAGGACAATAGCTTCCTTGATTATTTCATGAACGGTTTTACCAGCTTCCGCTACAAGAGTTGAAGTGGAACGTGAAAGATCTACAAGAAGAAGAGCTGAAATATCCCGCTGCTGTTTAATGCGCTTTATATAGATTCTGTCAGTTGGAATTAAGCCTGCTTTTTTATCAATCACATATTCGGGAAGGGCACATATATCAAATTCCTCTCCCTCAATCCATCTTTTTAACGTTTTTATTTCATCCGGTCTTAACGATTCAAACTCTTTTCGGATTCTTTTTACTGTTCCCATATTTGCATTAAGAACATTTATATAAAAATCACTTTTAACGCCTTCGATTTTTCTTTCAAGTACCCTTACATGATCATTAAGATAATCACATAAATCTGCATCCCATTCCCGGTAACGAAAAACGGACGAATCCGAATCATTATCCTGATAATTCTGATAATCCTGTTTGTTGCTTAACTCCGGAAAAAGAGGAAGAGACAAATCAAGGGAATTTCCCGAATAGATGTTTTGGTTTTGTCCTGAAAAATTACGGGAAGAAATAATGATATCTTTTATATCATCATTTGAAACAGCGCCCCCGTTTTTTATAAGCCTTTTTATAATTTCCGATTTAAAAACATGAATTTTTCTTTTTTTAAGCTCAGTCTTTATCTCTGCGCCCATTTTTTCATATTTTTCATAGGCTGCAAAATAAAGATCCTGTCTTAAACTGCGGCCAAAGGGCATTTTCAACATTTTATAATCTTTGGTAGTTTTATTTAAGCTTTTATTTTTAAGCGCTTCTTCAACCAATCCGTATGTTTGAAAAACGCTGACTGCGCATGTTTCAACACAATTATTTTCTTTTATTTTGTTTTCAAACAGAGCAGAAATCTTTGTTACAAGATTTTTTGTTATTTCATCCGGATCAAAAGAATTGAAAGCATCTGTTCCCAGAGCCATCCTGATATATAGCAGAAATAAAATAGGTTCCGGGTTTTCATTTATAAACAGCCTGTTTGATTCATCGTAAATTAAAGGATATGAACTTCTTAAAAGACCGGGATATTTTTCCAGGTTGATGATTCTTATACGGCCGTGTTCAAATATGTTAAAAAGATCGGAGGCAAGTTCTTTTATGGGAAAAAAACTGAAAAATTTATCGAGATCATGGCAATTTTCATTTTCTGTAATTTCATGATCTTTATTTGTATAAATTTGGGTAAACGCATTTTTCATAGAACCGGAAAATTCAAAGGCTTTTTCAATATCAAATTCAAATGTGCCGAATTCATAATATCCTGATTCAAGACTTACAAGGCATTTATAAAGATTGTGGTTACTATCAAAAGTATCGTAAAGGCTTATCTCATCAGGCAGATAAATAGATTTTCCATCAGAAAAAACAAAAGGTCTGCCATCATATCTGTTTAATATTTCCTGTCTCATGATTTTTGGAATTTGAGAAAGTCCGCATATTGAAATAGCACGACCGGTTTTGGCCTTTACATACACTGAAAGCTGAGATCTGATACCGGAAAGAACAGCAGCAGTTTGCAGGCCATGAAAAATATCTTTACCGAACTTGGATTCTAAGGCTAAGAATTTTACAGCAAGCTGTTTATTATTTTCAAATTTAATCAAAGCAAGAGACACAAATTCTTCCAAAGCATTATTTGATAGTATGGAAAGCCCTTTTTCAAGACCGTCAAAATATGAATCAATCAGATGGTAGTCCCTGCAGAGAATCCGATGAAGTTGCTTTGTCTGAGAAAGCCTCTTTAAAGGCAAAAAAGACAAAACAGCTTTTGGCAGAATATGTGCGAAATGGCGGCCCTCACTGTATGTTAAATCTTTTGAGAAAAGGATTTTCAGGATTTCAATATAAACGGAACAAGTATTGCCGTCTTTTTGATCAAGAAGAATATTAATAACTTTAAGCGGCTCATTTAATGTATAAGTTCCTTTATTCTGCATTATAGCTACGGTTTCTAAAAAACTTTCGAAAAGATTTTTATCACCGCAAGCAAGAACAGGAACAAGGTGTTCGGCCATTATCCTGGCAAATGTAGGGCCGTTTTGAGCGCTTTCGCGAATAAGTTTTTTATATGTCTGTATCCTTAATGAATCTGCATTTGCTAAAAGATTTATGTAACCTTTCAACAAAATACAGGCAAAAGAATACTCAACCGATAAAGCCCAGATAATCTCATCAATAAATACCCTTGCAAGCTCATCAGAATAATTTATTTCTTTTTCATTCAGATCGTTATCTACTTCTTTAGCAAACTCAGGATCGGCAACAGCAATTTCTCTTACGATATCTTTTATCAGCATAGTATTTTTTCATACACATTTTAAAAAAAGAAGAAACCATCCCGGCATCCAGTTGTATATAAAGGTTTAACAAAAACCGAAAAAGATGGAAGTTATCGGATGGTGAATAAACGCGGAAATAATACCAAGAAAAATTGTTCCGGTAAAGGAATTATCTTTTTGGCGATTTATAAAACAAGCGGTTATGGCAAGATATCCTGAATGATCATTTCTATATCAAGTTTTGTCATGTTAATGACTACAGCATATTGGTACTATTGAAAAAGCTTAAAGTGGCTTTTCATTGACAACTTCCTGTAAATGAGATTATTATATTTTTGGGGTCAATATTAGAGTACAACTAATAATCAATAATATCGGGCAAAAACAGCAGCGTCCTATAAACAACCCTTTCTGCTGTGAGTTTAATGATAATGCCTGCCTGTAGGTTAGAATTCAGCCTAACAATATTATCCACTATTAAAGATTTGTCACCGGTAAGTTTTATAATATTCTTGCAGGATTTTTCAGATTAATTTTTATACCTGATTTAGCGATTCTTATTTGGATTTGCCCAATTTCACCATTTAGCGGCACGCGATTTTTTACAACACCCTTCATTGTTTTTTCAACAGTTGGGTCTCGTTTTTGTTTTTTTGATATAGGTAGGATGTGCTGTATAGATTTTGAGTGAATTTTTTAATTCTATTGATGTCGGTCTGATCGGGTAAGTCTTTCTTCCCACCAATTTTTGAAGTCATAATACATATTGCATCTTTTTCTATCATTTTTTCCCACACATCATCTGAATGTCCTGTAATTGATCCATGGTGTGGTATTTTAAAAAGTAAAGATTTTTCGCATGGTCGATTCGACGAATGAACGATACAAGACCAACCTGTTAAAGGGTTCTTGGTTTCTTCAAGGTCCGAACCCAATAAAATATTATAATTATTATACTTTAAATTTAAAACAACCGAATTATGATTTTGGGTTGGTTTTGGGATTACGCTTCTAATTAGAGATTCATCAGGTGGAGGTATCAAGTTCGCAATCTCTTTTAAGGAGTTAAGAATAGATTCTGAGGAAGGTGATAAAGCCCATATTTCACAAACTATACCGTTATTTATTTTGTTATATATCCTTTGATCATTAGATACAAGTAGATAGGGTATAGGGGTGGATTTGGTTTGATTATTCTTACACCTATTACGAATTGTCTTAATAACAGTGGCCATTTCTTTGGTAGCGCAAGTATCTTTGTCTGCTAATACTATCCGATCTAGTCCCGAAAAAATATCTACTAAAGTCAAAAATTCTTGAGTCATCAAAGCTTGGGAAAAACAAATTGTTGCAGAATTACATTGTTCTGCAATTTGAGATGCACCACGAATATGATCGCTATGCCAATGGGAAATTGCAAATAGTTTTACAGCATTAGAGGGATTTATTCCAAGTTCTTCAAGATATGTTAATGGGATAGATTTTTTAGTTTTTGCATCAAAACAAGAATCGATAATTATCCATTCATTGTTACCGATATGTACAACTAAACATTCGCCAATTCCTGGCCCGAAAAGGGAAACCTCTACTTCATCAAAATTTGGGGGATCACTCTGAATATGATTTGAAAAATTCGGCAAATTCTTTACCAATCTTTTTGGAATGATTAATTTCTTTTTCGGTCCATCCTTTTAGGCGCCTAAATCTTATTTTAGACTCTCTTATTCTACCTCGACCCGGATAATCTGAATATCCTATTGACCAATAAAAAACCGAACCTCTTTTTATAAGGGGATTATCATCCGGTGATATTTCAAATTTATCTATAGTCACAAGTTCATTTGATAGATCTGGATTTGTTCTATCAATAATAATAGCATCAAATTCAGAATTACGAACTTCAACTATATTTCCCTCCCACATTTGAAGCAAAGTAAATCTTCCTTTAAGAGGTGATAAAGGAGGAGCTAAACGTATTGGTGTCGGTAACACATCTGACGTTGGATTCTCAATTGTAGTTAATTCATCTTCATCTTGATTACTAATCGAACCTTCCGTAGAATCGAGTGGCACATGCTCTGGTATTTGATAATCCGTCGGAGCACTTCCTGATTCATTTGGATTATAATTATATATTATAGCTGTATTCATAATTCCAAAGCTTTCTTTAAAACGTTTTCACAAGATTGTTGAGCAAATGTTAATGAAACATCCCAATGCTCAAATAATATAGAAGCAGTATCTTTAATTATTTCTTTTTCACCATCAAGATATTGTGTTTCAACGTGACTGTTTACGTTAAAATGAACGCCACAAAAATCACTCTTTGTCGATTTTATCCCTATATTAATACCCCCTTTTAGAGTATCGGGTCTTGGACATCCAACATTTATCGATAGTAAACCGACACGATGTGGCAAGAAATCCCAATATTTTTTTGGGGCAAGGTTGTCTCCTATCTTATGCCACAATTCTTCAGTATCAATTTTGTACAGAAATGTTCTATTCATTCCCATTTGTATTATCGGAATGTGTTCAAGGATCTTAAGTATTGAAATCATCAGATCTTTCAAAGGAGTATATTTTGAAGGGTCATTTGTCCTAGCATATATTTTGTTGCGAGTAACATCAAATTTCAGCCATTCTAAGCTAAATTTTGTAATGTCATTATGAACGATGTCAACCTTCGCACCATCAAGGTCATCTTTTGAAATTAAACCGTGCCTCAAAAGCCACTCTGGATGGAATATTGCAGGATTCAATGAACCAACTAATACAACGCTTGCTTCTTCATTTTCCAAATTAAAAGGTTGCATTTTGTATTATCTCTTGATTGAGTTATATATAAATAATTTTTACATTAATAAAAATCATTTATACGTATTTGTCAACAAATGGATGGATTTGGTAAAATTTATTCTTAAATTTAAATTATAAAAAATATATTTATTATTTTCAAATAATTATTTTAAATGATTGATGATTGTATAGAAGAATTGGAATAATTTTTAACTTATGGGTATCATTATTAATGTAGAGATATAAGAAAATTTAAAATCATTTGGACTCTCTTTCAATATATTATCCTCAGTTCTGATAACCTCCAACGATTAAACAGTAGTAGGTGAAGCCGGCAATTTTGGCAGTTTGGCGATCTTGAAAAATGTTAATACTGCTTTTTTATTGAATCCTTCCAATGAAACCAGTAGATTTCCTGGAAAAACCATGATAATAAATTACAGAATATAATCTGATAGTCATCGAATCAATGTGTTTTGTCTTATTGTGCTAATGTCAGGATTACCGGCCCAAGAGTCCTAAATTATGAGGAGGGTGATAAGCATGAACAAGCATAAAAAAGCAGTAAGCGATGTGCAACTGTACGAAGAAATGCCCAAAATAGAACAGCTGCCAAAAGGCGCAGACTACTTTGATTTCACAGGCATGATGGTTATGGGTGAATCCCAAGGTAATGACCTTTGTCTGGTGCTCATTGTTTGGCGTGTTGGTGGGGAAAAAAAGGCAAATGGATGGTTGACGAAGCACCGATTCTCCAGACCAGTTTTATGATGCAGCCGCATGATAAATGGGGCAAGCTGGAGGAAACCGTGTTCATCGGCAACCGCCAGGACCCCAGAGAATGGGAAAACACCGACTTTCATCTGATAGAGGAATCCGATAAGGTTACCTGGAAAGTGGGAGACCGCGAGTTCATAAATCGTCCTCCTTACTGGGAGTATAAGGGCGAGCACATGGATGTTGGGTGCAGCCTCACGCTGGGTGGACTGGGAAATGCTACCAGAATCTATGGAGCATGGGCTGATTTGCCTAAAAAAATGTCGGGCGGTTTTGAGCAGCATTGTTGGGTAGAAGGTTCGATAACTGTCAAGGGAAAACAATACGTTCTGGAGAACGGCTATGGCATTCATGATCGGATTGTCTTTGGAGAACATTGGGACCACCAGAAGAACATGGCTGTGCCCTACAGCTATCTTTGGGGTATGAACGATGATCTCCAGATATACCTGTGGAACCATCCTGGCATTGGAATGAGATTTTGCCGTGTCTTCATCGAAGATAAGGAGATTACCTTTACTCAAGGTGAAATCTCTATGTATGAGCTGGAATGGTGGGACGATGGCATGACGGGCATGCGCGTTCCAGTCCGTTGGCATGCCTCCATAAGCTCGGCAGCCGGAGTTTTAGACATAGACATTTCCGCCGGAGCAAGAGGAATGTATTGTGTTAACACGGATGGAGGAAGCACCTTGCGCTACATATATATCCTGCATACCAACGGCCGGTTCATGTTCCCTGATGGTCGTAGTGTTAATATAAAGAATATGCGGACATACAAGGAGTGGGGCAGAAGCACTATGCCTTTACCAAGTGGCGCTTTATAAGCATAAATACAGAGTGTCATAAAACATAGTAGATGGTTATCATTTTGTTTTTTTGCGCGTTCAACTTAAAGGTTAACACATGATTTCCTGGTATTTTTCCGCTTTACTTGCACTTCTTCTGATGGGAATTCAGCGCTTTTTTTACAAGGTTGCAGCAGAAAAAAAATATCCTACAGAATGGGTAACCTTTTCATTTATGGCCACGGTTACGCTTTTAAGCTCTGTGGCATACTTTTTCCAACAGCACAATGATCTGAACATTCGTTTCCTCTTAATCGTGACTCTGATAAACAGCGTATCTTTTCTTGTTGCAACCGTATCTCATATTGAAGCGCTAAAATATATTCCGGCAAATATCGCATACAGCTTCATCAGGTTAAATGTGGTGGTTGTAGTAATTTTTTCAATTTTCTATTTCAGGGAACAGATATCTATTATCCAGGCCATGGGATTGCTTGTCGCCATTGCCGCCATAATTGTGCTGACAACACAGATGGAAGCAGATACCACAAAAGCAAAAACACGACGGCGGGGAACAATATTTATCTTTCTGGCATTGGCAAGTGGCGCAACAGCAAGTATTTCATCAAAATTTGCTGCCATGCACGCAGACAAACTTGCTTTTATGGCTCTGTCATATTTAATTGGGATGATCGGCTCTCTGGGAATAGGTAAAGCCTTATCCTATGAAAAAGCCGAAGGGAAACGATCAGCCGCGCTGGGCCTTGGCTTGCTTATGGGCTTGTTTAACTTTGCTGGGTATTATGCATATTTATATGCCCTTGAACGCGGGCCTCTATCCCTCATTTCAGCAATCGTTGGGATGCATTTTGTAATCGCCATTGTGCTTTCTGCTGTTATTTATCATGAGAAAATAAAACCTGCTGTGCTTGTTGGGGTACTTTTGACCGTAATATCAATTATTTTAATAAGAATTTGATTTTTACCGGTTTTATGAAAAATGGTATCAAATTCAGTTAAGGAATTATTTGGATATTATATTAGATAAATAGGATATTGACAGGTACATCGAAATGAAAAATAAGCTTGCAGAATTATTTACATGCACCAAATGTTGGAGTTAAGCATGATAGTTGAAACCAATAATAAATTTACTCTGAAAAAACTTGGAGGAAGTCAGATAAACCTTACGCCGATATGTAATGTACCGCAGGAAGCTTTGGCCGATAAACCTCCCTGTTGAGGGCCTGAAACCTCTGCCGGTGGCGGAGAAATAAACGAGAAAGTTCCCGGTTTTATCAGATGGCTGACAACGGGAGCGGGAAATGTGCCTCAAATTAATACGAAGCTTAGCTTCGCCGATTTTCTTGGTACATGCAAAACCCGTTTTGGTATCGGTCGGATGAATTATATGGTGCCGTCAGGTCTTTATGCTATTGGTGCTCCGGCAAAAGATGATCCGGTATTGGTAACAGCGAACTACAAAATGAGCTACGATAAAGTCCGCAGCGTCCTTACAGGGCGAAATGTCTGGCTTCTTGTTCTTGAGACTTATGGTATCAATGTATGGTGTGCTGCCGGGAAAGGGACGTTTAGCACACAAGAACTGGTGCTGCGGCGCATTGGTTTATCCAATCTTTCCAAGGTGGTTGCTCACCGCCGCCTTATCATGCCGATTTTAGCTGCACCGGGAGTGGCAGCTCACGAAGTAAAAAGGCAAACCGGCTTTAGTATCCGGTATGCAGCCATCCGGGCCGAAGATCTTCCGAAATACTTTGATAATGACATGATGACAACAGCTCAGATGAAGGAACAGACTTTCACGTTCCGGGAGCGAGCGGTACTCATTCCCGTTGAATTATTGCTGGCGCTGAAACCAACTGCCATTGCAGTGGCGTCTTTGTTTATTATATCCGCATTGTTGCAAGGGCCCCGGTATGGTCTCATGACAGTTTGCGCCTATCTTGGCGCTGTAGTTTCCGGCATTGCTATTGCGCCGCTTCTTCTCCCATGGCTTCCGGGCAGGAGTTTTGCCTTTAAAGGATTTCTGACAGGATTGGCATGGTCTGCGGCCTTCTACCTTTTTGCCGATGGTAGGGAGTGGAACATATTTATAACCTTTGCCGCTTTTCTGGCGATTCCGGCGGTAAGCGCCTTTTACACGCTTAATTTCACCGGTTGCACACCATTTACTTCACGCTCGGGGGTAAAAAAGGAAATGCGCCTTGCGATGCCGGTTATGGGAATTGCTGTTATACTGAGTGTAATTTTTGTACTGGTTGGAAAATTGCTGTAAAAACGGAGGATATATGAAAGGTTTCAGCTATCTGCGAAATGTTGCAACCCTGAAACTGGATACAAAAAAATGCATTGGCTGTGGCAGATGTTTGGAAGTCTGTCCGCACCAGGTGTTTTCGCTTGCGGGAAAAAAAGCTATAATCACCAATTTTGATGCCTGCATGGAGTGCGGAGCCTGTGCCATAAATTGCCCTTCTACTGCTATTTTTGTCGATTCCGGTGTAGGTTGTGCAACAGGACTTATCAATGAATGGATTCGTGATCAAAAGTTTTTTCGTACACATAAAAAATGCTGCTGATATAAATTATTACTCGGTAAATAGAGAATCGGAACGCTCAATAACAAGATATCTTATAATCATTTACTTTTTAAAATACATCACTGACCAGATCACTTAATGTTTCAATAAGTTTTGCATCGTCTGTGAGAGGAAGACATATTGCAGACATGCAGGCTTTTTTCACCGGAATATTTTTACTGATTAGTTTTGCAGCATATATTAACAGGCGCGTACTTGCGCCTTCGGTCAATCCGTGTTCACGCATACTTCTTATTTTTCCGGCAAGAAACACAAGCTTTAAAGCTATATCATCCGTTACTCCACCTTCATGAGAAACTATATTAGCCTCTTTATCAGGTTCAGGGTAATCGAAAGCAAGAGATATGAATCTCTGGCGAGTGCTTTGTTTCATGTCTTTTAATACAGACTGATATCCGGGGTTATATGAAACAACCAGCATGAAATCAGGATGCGCCGTTATCACTTCTCCTTTTTTATCTATACCAAGAGTCCTCCTATGATCAGTAAGAGGATGAATAACTACCGTTGTATCTTTTCTGGTCTCAACAATTTCGTCCAGATAACATATTGCCCCCATACGAACTGCTCTTGTCAAGGGTCCGTCCATCCAGACTGTTTCATCATTTTTCAATAAAAACCGGCCTACAAGGTCTGTTGCAAAAAGGTCTTCATGACAGGCCACGGTAATAAGAGGTAGTTTTAAGCGATGAGCCATATGTTCGACAAACCTTGTCTTTCCACATCCCGTAGGACCTTTCAGCATAACCGGAAGTCTTGCATCATAAGCTCTCTCAAACATATCAATCTCATTTCCGCATACTACATAAAAGGGCTCATCTACTATCAAACCCCCTTCCCCGCCGTTACTATAGTTCATCTAACAATTTCTCCTGAAATGGGAATTTCTTTTTAAATTGATATATAATTTATTATCCTTGTTCTCATAATTTTTTATGTATTCCTTTATCACATGATTTACAAGATTCAAATCTGCTGATTTATTTTAAAGATGGTTTTGCAATTATAGCAATTGCCATAACGATAATTGGGTAAAAGGAAGCGTTGAATGCTTGGTGGAAGTGTTTATTTTATTTGATTTAAATCGGAGTTGTGAATCAACAAAAACATTTTCTTCTATTTATCGAGCACATTTCTTACTTTTAATATAAAATCTTCATAATATATTGGTTTATTAATATAATCTGCTTCATACCCCAAAAATCCCTTATTGGCTACTATCTCGGCTGAATATCCACTCATAAAAAGTATCTTCATATCAGGTTTTATTTTTCTGATGCAATCGCAAACTTCTTTCCCATTTTTTTTGGGCATAATAGTATCCATAACTACAAGAGAAATATCCTTGTTTTCCTTGAACTTGAGTATCGCATCTTCTCCGTCTACAGCTCCAATGGTTTTATAGCCAAATCTGTTAAGAATATCGATTATAAAATATCGCACACTATCATCATCTTCAGCCACCAGAATTGTTTCTTTTCCGTGTTTCACCGGTTTGAGATTTGATTCAAGCATTTCATGCGTCATGTTTTTGACAACAGGAAAATATATATGAAAGGTTGTGCCCTGATTAAGTTTACTGCTGACTGTGATATACCCGTTATGTTGTTTGACTATTCCATAGACTGTGGACAAACCAAGTCCTGTCCCCTTCCCTACTTCCTTGGTAGTAAAAAATGGATTGAATATCTTTTCCATTGTGTTTCTGTTAATTCCTGTTCCTGTATCTTGTACCTCAAGGATTGCATATCTGCCTGTTTTGCCAAACCCGTGTGCCAATACGAATTCCCTGTCCAGTTCTGCTATTCTGGTTGATATCTTCAAGATCCCACCCGAAGGCATCGCATCTTTGGCATTAGTTACAAGGTTAAACAGGATCTGGTCAATTTGAGTGGCATCCGCCATGACAATGACATCTTTTGAATAAAGTTCGGTCACTAATCTGATATCTTCGGTTATAAGGCGTTCCAAAAGCTTTTTAGTTTCATGTATTACAGAGTTAATGTTTATTGTTTTTAAGGTAATGGGCTGCTGCCTGCTGAAGGCCATAAGTTTTTGGGTTAAGCTTGCTGCTTTCTGGGAAGCGGATAGTATTTGATCCACATAGAGTCTTAACGAATCATCCTGACTTATCTTCATTTGCAAAAGATTGCCATAACCGGTCAACACAGTGATAATGTTGTTAAAATCATGAGCAATACCACCCGCAAGGTTTCCTATGGCTTCCATCTTCTGTGCCTGAAGCAGCTGGGATTCAAGATCACTTTCTTTTGAAATATCGATAATCGTACCGGAAACGGCAGGTTTTCCATTATAAACAAATCCGTTTCCGATAATTTGTAAAGTTGAGATCTGCCCGTCTTTTCTTATAATTTTATGAGTGTGTTCACTATTATCTTCATCACCGTTCAGACAATTCCCGAGTGTTTCAAGGACACTATTGCGCTCTACAGGATGCACCAGATCAGCCGGGCCCATCCGGTCTATAATCTCTTCATAATTATACCCTGCTATCTGACAGAATCTCTTATTAACAAAACGAAACAAGCCATCTTGTATGATATAATAAGCGGCCAGAGAATTTTCCACTAAAAAGCGATAAACAGTCTCTTTATCCCCAATCGAGTCTTTCATTTTATCTTCTGAATGGCTGTTCATTTCAAAATCCATAAACTCTTTCCCGTTTTGTTTATTAAGTTAGCAAATGCATTATTCGGGCCAAACCGTATGATTATTATTGTCTAAATCAGAGTCAAAGAACCCCATTCTTTAATAAATAGGGTTCTTTATCATAAAATATTTTAATATTTCTAGGTTGTTACATCAATCAGCGAACTGCTTGCCCCGCTGCTTAAATTTTCAATCAACTTTGACAGATAAGCGCTTAACGAACCTGTGTCACCGGATGATGCCGATCCGTTACTTGCTGAAAGATTTGTAAGTAAATCCAACAAGGTTGACATTGGGTCGCTGCTCTGGTCCGTTCCATAAGCCGACATAGCCTTTTGCATTTGCGGCGGAGGTGGCGGCGGGTTGTCTTTCATGAAAGTTTTCAGCTCATCGCTGCTTAATGTACCGTCACTATCCGCATCATACGTGGAAAAAACATCATCCACATTTAAGGAACTTCCTGTATTCTCCGACAGTTTCTTGGCAAAATCCGAAAATTCTGTCTTATCGATTCCGGAATCGCTGTTGCTGTCTAACTTACTGAACAAATCGTCATTGCGCTGCTGCATGGCCTGGGTATTAAGCAGGGACACGTAACTGTTGTTGCCCACGCTGCTTATACTGTTTGACATAACTTACCTCCTTTTTTACATTTGTGTTATAAAATGTTCCTGTCACAATAGTCTGATCCTTTACTTTGATGATCAAAATTATTATTCACCTCCTTTTGAACAACAGGTTATTGAACTCCTTAAAGGGGATATAGCAATAGAAGGGCCAAATTAGAACATGACGGTTTCGATAAGTTACGCTTAATAATTGATGGCAACGGGAAAAAACATCAGTAGTGTCCGGTTAAGTTTTTGCATGTTATATGGGATAAAAAAATTATAAAAATGTTTATTTTTTGCTTGACAAAGCAGATAAAAATTTTTTGTCGCCTTGTTATAAATTATAATTATAACAAGGAGTTAAGACAAAAATGCGCGCATTTAATATCCCTAAAAAGAAATTTAACACTTCATCTTATACTCGATTTGTCAAACCATTGCAAAAGATTTTTCATAGCATACCACTGCTTGAGTCCAGGGGGTACAGACCATTGAAAATGACTTTTGAAGATCAACTG
>NZ_JBAMMY010000051.1:0-1516 GCF_051233685.1 Desulfobacterium sp. N47 | reverse complement strand
CATCGCCAAGGCCGCGTTGGCTGATGATTTTAATGCCGTTTGCAACAAAAACCAGAAACTCTCCCGAAAATCTTTCGTGGACGCGCTGTTACGGATGGTCGCGTGAGTAAACCATGCATCATTTCGGTGAAACTTTAGTTTTTTTATGATATGGGAAATATCATAAATTCTTTTGCTGTTTACAGTATGCAAAGAAGATAAAACTCTTCAGATCTTAATCTAAGCAGCTTCTCATACAAAACTGAAAACGCTGTCTTTTTTGTATGGAATAATTATTATGTTGAGATAGTTTCTTCAAAACCGTCAGTTTTCCTTATGGATTCGATGCTTACTTTTTCCAGGGATTTTATTAATAAAACAGGTGCCAAAGAAGAAACTATTCCGGAAATTGATAGTTTTCCGGCGGATAATATTGATACAAAAAGTATTGCACTTTTAATTTCAAATGCTTTCGGCTTTGATCGGCTCAACATGGTTTTTACAGCAGATTACAATACCAGCAATGGGAAAATAAAAGAATTTATTTCAAGCAGGAAGAATCCGGAACAGGCAAAAGATCTTGCAAGAAGTTATTCTGAATTTCTTGTTTCTCTTGGCGGCAAAATCTTAAAACCGGATATTGAATTAGAAGATTTGTCAATAATCGAAATTATGGATGAGTATGAGATTATCTTTACAAACGGCTCTTTTCTTACCGGGATACATTCGGCAAATGATTTAAAGGAGGCAAAAAAGCTTGCATTTGTTTTAAATAAAAAGCTGAAGGGAAATACTCATGTCAGATAAAAGCACCGGTAAAGAAACAAGCAGAAGAGAGTTTATGGTCAGATCCTCCAAAGCAGGGCTTCTGATCCTTTCATCCGGTATTGTCGGCGGGTTTTTTTATAACCGCAATGATTCGGTTTCATCAGTAAAAACAGAATCGATAACAGCTCTTCCCGATTTTTCCATTAAGGAGAAAGCCGGTAAAATGGCGATTGTAAAAGGGGATGACAGAGTTAAAACCATTAACCTTGCTTTAAAAGCAATAGGTGGGATTGAAGCATTTATAAATAAAGGTGACCGGGTGCTTCTGAAAGTAAATGCCGCTTTTGCATCTCCTCCTGTACTTTCTGCAACTACCAACCCTGAGCTTCTTAAAGAAGTTATCAGATTATGTTATGCAGCTGGGGCATTATCTGTGGTTGTAACGGACAATCCGATTAATGATCAAACGGCATGTTTTTCTCTTACCGGAATAGAAAGTGCTGCAAAAAGTTGTGGGGCAAAAATAATACTTCCGGAGGAAAGCCTTTTTGCTCCACTGTCAATTGAGGGGGGTAATCTCACACGGTAAATTTGTTCTAAATATAAGCTTCAATTATTTAGAACCACTGGTTGAAATCTTTTCGTCATTTTCAGATAATCGAAGACAGCTCTTACGTTAAATGATAATCGTCTCATTTTTTGAGACACGGTTTGTTTGGCTAATTTTTTAGATTTGACAACGCCAATTGCAAACTTTCTAAGCCGGGTC
>NZ_JBAMMY010000076.1:0-9120 GCF_051233685.1 Desulfobacterium sp. N47 | reverse complement strand
AAGTTGGGCAAGGCCGTTATCGTTACCGGTTTAATGATCAGGGAGATGTTCGTAATCCCTGAACTGGCAAGACTCAGAACCGCTTGCCAATAAATTCTTTTGCCATTTTTGCAAGAACTTTACAATTAAGGGACTAAAAATATCTGATAAAGTCACTGAAAACTTTTATTCTAGGAACTAATATTGTATTATAATTCATATTGTTTGACAGATTTTGACGGAAAAAGCGCTTTTAATATTTTAAATGCAGATAATTCAGGATAAAATTGATAAATTGATTCGATAGCATTTTTTTGTAATCGCCGTCGCAATCGGTGATCAATTAATAACCTTTCTATAGCTTGTTCGCATTCCTTATGCGAGCAAGTATTAATAACAAGTGCGTTTTGAAGATCTTTAGCAAATGTTTGTGCCCCGCCAGTTTTGGGAACAATCGCTGCATTGCCACAGGCCATCGCTTCCATTGCCGTTAAACCCATAGCCTGATACTCTGAAAAATCTGTAAAAATATCACAATCATTTAGTAAGAACGCCATTTCTTTTGGGTTAAGAATCCCCTTGTTTTCAAAAATAAAATCTTGAGGCAGTTCTTTAAATTTTGTATCCGAATCTTTAACGCCAAAAATAATAAATTTAACAGTTTTATTGGTAAATCTGCGAGAAATGTTTCTTAAAACTTCTAATGTCAACTGTGGTCCTCTGTGTTTACTATATGGACGAACCATGGCACAGATTTTAATAGGTTGAATTTTTGCATCAGACTTCAATCGAGGTCGTGGCATGAACAAATCTACATCAAAGCTAGTACCTACTATAAAAGAATCTCTGCCTATTTCTTCCATAATTTTGTTCCTATTCCAAGGCGTCTTTGTGAATAGTACTATGCGGTCGATTAATGTATAAGATTGTAAAGCAATTTTATATTCAGGTGTACCTTTTTTATAGAAATATGGCTCAAAATCTTGGACATAATATCCCAATACCGGTCGTTTATTGATAATTTCCTTAAGTGATGATACTGAAAAGTTTGTTGTTGCAATAATCGCATCATATCTATTTCCTAATTCATTAACTTCTCGAAGGCTAGAAAGATAAATAATAGGAATATTGGAACCTCCATAATATAGTTGGAAAGACTCTCTATTCTTTCGGAGATTAGCTATGGTTACTTCCACACCCATTGCTTGCAATGCTTGCGCTTCTCGGAAAATTATATTTGCCCCACCAGTAATTGTGTTAATAGGGAGAAGGAATAAAATGCGCAAACCAGAAAAAGAGCAAGAACCTTCTTGGATTATATTATTCCGGTCGCAATAATATTTTGATCTTGCCCTAATTCCATTCAAAACAAGATTTTCACGACAATAAGCTATACCTTCAGTAATAGTCGATTTGCCGTGCAATCGGATAAGTGTATCAGTGCTCGATTTACTCAATTTTTGCCGTATATTATGCCCATAACTTTTTGATTGGGCATGGAATATATATGTGTTATCAGCAAGAGCAAGCGTCCAACCTTTATTTCTGGCTCTAAGGCAATAATCATTTTCCTCGCCGTATCCATAAGGAAAAGAATCTTTATCAAAATATCCAATCTGATTGATAACAACTCTTCGTATCAACAAGCAAAAACCATTTAAGAATGGCATGCGTGGATAAATATTTCCAGAGTAACGCACAACCAATTTCCCCATATCATTGATGGTAATATCTTTAGGCAATAGGTTTTCTGCCCAATCGCCATTGCTTTCATAATTTGGTATTGATTGCCACGAAGCTGTATTGCTCAATGGGCTGACTATTCCTATGCTTGAATCAGATTCGGCACACATTATTAGATGCTCAAGCCAACCCTCTGTGACAATTGTATCACTATTGATAAGTACAACATAATCTCCTTTAGAGTTTGTTAAACCTTGATTAGCTGCATGCGTATATTTTTTCGCTTTATCATTTCGAATTAATAACGCTTCATGAGCTACAGAAAATTCACGCAAAAAAGATGCTGTAGATTCTTCACTTCCATCATCGATCAAAATGATCTTGTATGGCTGTTCCGTAAATTCGATAATCGAGCTTAGGCAACTTCTAATATCATCAATTGCATTATGAACACAGATCACAATATCAACAGAAATACCGTGCCGAAGATATTCCAAAGATCGTTTATCGTTTATATGTGAAGAGCTGGTAAAACCAGAGTTGACCGAATTAGTAATTTGATCTATTCCAAATAAGTATTCGCAAATTACATTCCAAAGGCTCCTCGGTCCAAATTTTAAAAAAGCACGGGCAACTATTTTTACCAAACGAGAAAAGCCAGTTAATCCACCACCGTGATCTTTAATATAATAGTTGGCTTCATTGATAATCCGTTTCGCTATCAACATTTAAATTTTCTCCATTATAATGAAGCTCCCCATATTCCCATCGCTCCAAGATTGATGAAATGAAACCGTAAAAAGCCCAAAAATGGCAATTTTTTGAAAATAGCATTCAATAATTACAAAATATTACAAAGCCATTTTTTGATTTTCCAACTTTTTACAAGACCATCAAGGTTCGCAGCTACATAAATGCACTTTTTAAATTTTGAAAATAAAGTTTTATAACATTTCTATGCTTGATTTTTCCTTCGGCATCTTTTGAGCAACCAGCGAAATAGAAAAGCAAGAAGTCTAAAAGGTTTGGTTATTTGCCATGAAATTGTCGATTTAACACGGTCAATTTCTCCGTGCAGTAAGCTGATTTCCCTATGCAGATTAGTATTCTCTTCACTAATTGTAAATGGTACTCCACATAAATTAATAGGCCTTTCAATCAACTGCGCAAAGCTAATCTCAGGAGGTTGGCCATTAATGGTTTTTTGAAGAGCATCCTCCAATACACCAGTCGTTCTGAATTCTGTATCGGTATATGGCTTATGTCCTAAAAGAATAAGTACCCGGTTAATAACTTCCTTAAATGACAAACATAAAAAACCTGAGGAAGCAGGACAACTCATAAGGGTGTAAATAAACCCTCGTGACAGTACCCAGCCAAAAGGGATTGGTTCTTCTGTTTGCCATTCTTCATCAATTAAAACAAGATTACCTGAAATATCCCGTATAAAGTTGAAAGGAACTCCGTCAAGCCATATACCAGGAAGCATTCTGCCGTCAGGACCTTGTGTGACTTCTGCTTCAAGAAGTTCTATCCAAGGTCTCGCCCAATTAGCCAGATCGGTTATATTTCCGCCGCGTGCCAAAATTGAGTGTAACTCTACAACATAAAGTCTTCCGGAAACATAAGATGTACGATGGGAGGGCTGATGGTATAAATGAAAACCGTTTATAAGGTTATATTTATCAGGTGTTTGATGGAATAAAGTACGCTTTTCGACGATAATAGTATCACCATCTGATTGTAAAACGGTTTCAGTTGCAAAGTTTGGCAATCTTTCTGTTGTATAGAGACGTGCAAGCCAGTTAGGTTGTATATTAATGGAGTTGGATTGGCGAGCTATTAATAGAAACGAATTTGCTAATTCAGGCAGCAATCCATTACGAGCAATGGGTTGCCATGCCATATTCTCATTAAAAACCCTGCGTGTATTTCCAGAATAGTCTCTGCTGACGGTTCGGAACAATAAATCAGCAACACGGAATTCTATGTGTTTAGATACGTTATCATTTATAATTATATTGGGAAGTTTATAATCGGGAAAAGGATAAAAAAAGATCATACTATCAAAACCGGCTGCTTTTAACCTATACATCAGTTCTCTTTTACCGAAAGTGATGGGAGTGTCTGTATCATAAAGGTCTTGTATTCCAAAATAAGAAATTCCCAAATGATCTTCCCTGGAGCCATTAAAGTATTTGAGCCCAAGTTGGTTTTCAATGGCGATAATAAGGACGCCATCTTCCTCTATGAAAGATCCTGCAATCCGCAGGCATACTCCAACAGGATCGTCCGCAGGAATGAATAAACCGGCATATTCTAGTACGCCGATTAAAGTGACAACATCAAATTTTTCTTGTATTTCAAATTCGGCAACGTTGTCACAATATATGGAAACATTGGGCAGATCGCGGCAACGCTCTGCGGCAATCACAGCGCGTCGCTGACTACCTTCTACAGCTATCACTTTAGCTCCCGTTTCGCCTAAATACCGAGTTATTGCTCCACACCCACATCCAAGTTCAAGAATGCGGTGGGACGAACCAAAGTTGAAGGGCCGTAACAGGTTATGGCGGACCGGGCTGAAATGATATTCGCTCGGCCAATCTTTGATGGCGGTTACTATTTCTGGAGATAAACTGGAGACATCTTTCGCTTTTCTAAGTACCGAAAGGAGATAATTTTCTATTTCATCCCCATCGGAATAAAAAAGAGAAGGTGATGCAGTCTTTTTCCATATTCGGAGGTCTTTTTCAAATGTATAGTTTTGTTTCATAAAAGTCTAAGCAGTGATACAGATTGATGGATTCAAAAACATCTCACCAGTTGATAACAGAGGATATGCCATTCGTAACCTAATAGAGTCATAACGACGGTCATGTGGCTGAATACCAGATTCGGCTTCACTAGCGATCCCCAAAGAAATCAAATAATCGCCAACATCAAGAAAAGGGGTAAAGGTAAAACGTATTTTTAATCGATCGCCCTTCTTTTGTCCGGGAACACCGGAAGGCCCGAGCAATTGCCTTGAGTTTATATTAAATATTGTATTGCCTTGAGGAGATTTTATAGAAAGACCATAAATGGGCTTATGAATGTCGGTGTGGAAGCATGCTGTAATTATCAATTCGATTTCGACACCAGGAGATAGTTTGTCAAGGCAATTCTGACCATTTTGAATTAAGCAGACATCTGTCATTGTTGCATCTCGATCACCCCAACGGGTCTCGTATGGATTGTAAAAAGGATACAGTTGAAATTTTTCTTCAGCAGCTCCTATGCCGCATAGTTCCTTGGATTTGTCATTAATTGTTGCTCTGGACTCATGTTTGAGTATTTTAATATAATGATTCAAAGTTTCCGATGTATCGCCATCAATGAGCAGCCTTCCTTTATTCACCAGTATGGCACGATCACAGTAATACGCTACCTGCTCAAGTGCATGGGTAACAAGCAGAATTGCCCCGCCACCATGCATAATATCCTTCATACGTTGAAAACATTTTGATTGAAACTTCATGTCCCCAACAGCTAACACTTCATCTAAAATTAAGACATCCGGCTCCAATGTTATCGCAACAGCAAAACCTAATCTCACAGTCATTCCTGAACTATAGCTTTGCACCGGCGTATCAATAAACTCGCCAAGTTCAGCAAATTCCACAATTTCATCAAATTTTGAATTAATTTCTTTTTGGCTTAGTCCTAGTACTGCCGCATTAACATAAATATTCTCCCGCCCTGTCAGTATAGGATTAAAGCCGGCTCCAAGAGCTATTAAGGCGCCGACCCGGCCCCGCATTTCAATTCTTCCTTTATCAGGCTTGATTAAACCGTTTAACATTCGCAACAATGTGGTCTTCCCCGCACCATTTCTTCCGATCAGCCCTAAACATTCACCTCGTTTGAGTTCAAAGCTTACATCCTTCACCGCCCAGAATTCATCCTGCCGCAATCCTTCATTTTCTTTGTGTGAGCGGCCTATTAACTCACTTCCCAAATCCTTCATGCCGTACCACAAAGACCGTTTCAGACTTCGACAGAATTTTTTGGAAACATTTTCGACTCGTACAAGCACATCGTTGGAGGTATGAGGGGTGAGACCTGAAACCTGAGACTCCAGAGGGCTGAAATCTGAGGGATGAGACTTGAGAAGGCTGAAATCTGAGGGATGAGACCTGAGGTTTGAGGCCTGAGACTCCGGAGGGCTGAGATCTGAAGGCTGAGGCTTGAGACCTGAGAAGGAGTCGGAGGGTAAGTTGTGGTTTTTCATTGTTTGCGTTTCTTTTTCACGTTTTTTAAAATTGTCACAAAGATCGAAATCAGTTGATTGGATTCATCAAGCAACCATTCAATACGTTCGGAAGTTATTCCGCAGTCGTCACGAAGCAGCTCAAGCCATAATATAGTTTCATCAGCCTCCTGAGTGCATAACTCGATTTTAGAAACAAATTCAGCATCGCCTTCTTGCCCTTGAAGCCTCCCGATAGTTCGCAGCAACCGATGTGCCTGATCTAAGGAACTTGCTTTCCAATCACCTGGCATTCCGTTCGATTTTTCGGCAACTCACAATAAAAGCGGACAACACGGAAGCAAATCGCTTCCTCTGCCGTAACATTTCCTTCTTATCTTCAGCCCTCTCCATCCTCCTCCCTCAGCCCTCATCCTTCAGCTCTCATCCTTCATCCTTTTCTTTCACGCGCTCATCCGTTCAATAAGAATGGGCATGGCAACCCGATAGCTTACCCACACTATTAATAGAAGTATGATAGAGATTGCATTTACTAGAAAAAAGTATCCCAAATACTCCGGTGAAAATCCTGTCAGCCAATCTCTAGCTGTCAATACCAATGGTGTAACAGGATTTATTTTATAAACATATAACGCCCAACCACTTTTAGGCATTGGAAATAAAACCGGGGTAAGATACATTAAAAACTGCATAAGCAGAGGAAGAGCTTTTCCAATGTCAGTATAGAGCATTCCAACCGGTGTCAGCATAAGTCCTATAGCTGTTCCAGCCATAATAAGGGATATTATTCCAAACGGAAACAACACCAATGTCCATCCCGGATATATGCCTGCCACAAGCAGAACAATCAGCATCATAAGAATTTTAATCGCACCGTTAAACAAAGTTTGATAAATTCCTGAAAGCACCAATGCTTCTTTTGGAAAATTAATTTTTGCCAGCATATGCTTTGCAGCAGTGGTCTGCTGTAAAGGTCCGTTAACTGAGTCCATAAATATCGCCCAAAGAATTGTTCCTGTAAACACATATACAGGATAGGACAAATTGGTTGCACTTATTTTTATAATGCCTGATCCACTCAGAAATATCCAGGTAAGCGCGTGAGCAAGAGGCAGTATAAATGCCCAAAGAAACCCTAATGCAGTTTGCCTATACTGAGCACGTATATCTCGTTTAGCAAGCTGCATGGCAAGTTCACGCCCTGCAAACAGATCCCGAAACATATCACACAACATAATTACAGGGTTTCGTATCGAAGATTCAGGAGTGTAAATGATTATGTCACTTTTTTTCATATATTATTATTTATTCAAAAATATCTTTTTATCGATAAGCAAGTAATCAAGTAAACCACTCACACTTTCTTCTATTCCCATTTCATTGGTATTGATTACCATATCCGGGCTTTTAGGTTCTTCATAGGAAGAACCGACACCAGTATAATTTTTTATAATTCCTGAACGGGCTTTTGCATATAAACCTTTAACATCTCTTTCTTCGCATACATCAAGAGGGCAACTGTAATAAACTTCGATAAAGCTTTGGGGAAAATTGGTAATAGAAGGGGTTCTATATCCCGTGGCTATGGGGCAAGCGTAGGGCGCAAAAAATAAAATGTAACTATCGGTCTAACAGGGGCGCTTTAAAGCCTGCCTGCCTGAAATGCTCATCAAAACATAACGCTACCTTCAGCCGTTCCTCCTTCATTACCACAAACGAAAAACAGTCCACAAGCCCCCAGGCTTTATCAGAATGCCCCTTGTACAGAGTGAGAGCTTTCTCCATGTCTTCAGAATCAAAAGAAACAACCTTGGTATTCCTGTCTGATCGTATCTTCTCAATAACAGCCACTGCGGTTGCACGATAAGGAGGCTTTGCAAGGCAATTGGCAAGTTCGACAAGCACCAGATCAGTCGTTATAAAAGGACCGGCATGGTTTGCTGACGCAGAAAGGGCATCTTCATGCCGTGCATCCTTTTTTCTGATTAGCGCAAGAAGATAGCTCGTATCAAGAAATATCGCCTGCATCACATCTTAGATACCCCGTAAAGATAGTGGTCATGTTGCTCCGCCAAGTCGGCGGGGAGGTCATCCTCTATGGCATAAGCAGCAACCTCGGAAAGAAGGGTTACGGGTTTCCCGGTCGTTTTATATTGCCTTTTCAGTTTTTTTACGAGATGCTCAACCTCAACCAACATTGAAGGCGGCAACAGATCAAGGTCTTTTTTTAGTATTTCCAGTTTATTCATACAGTAACCTCTGTAACCAATTAAAAGTTAAAATCAAAATTGTATTTTCAAGAATATCAAATACATCTTATACTATTCCGATATCATCTGCAAGCGGACAACTTCAATATAGTTCAAATGCAGTTTCATAGGAAGACATGCCTATTATTCTGCTTTTTTCTCATATTTACTTGTGTGGTCATCTATTCGTTATTTCTCATTTTTTTCTTCTTCTTTATCGTGTGCTTGAACTTTAATACAGCAAAATTCAGTTCAATAGATGTCTCCGTACCGTTCATTTGCAAGGCATCATCAAAAATTTCGGCGATCAATTCTCCACTTTTCTGCATTAATGCCTTCTGATCAGCTTTATCTTTAACAATCGATAGCTCCTGAATACTTCTTGATAGTTGTCTGATTTTTGAAAATGCTTCAATAATTGCAAACGTTGCTTCTGTAGCCTGTTTGCTCTTCAATATCGTAGCAATCATATACAAACCCTTTTCAGTGAAGGCCTTCGGTAATACCCTTGTCTTTGCAAATTTTGCGGTCGAAAATTTCGACCGCAAATTACCAAACTCTTCTTCGCTGATCTCAAACATATAATCATACGGAAATTTATCAGAATTATTTTTTACTGCCTCATTGACTCTTTTTGTCTCAACCTTGTAAAGCTCAGCAACATCGCTGTCGAGCAAAACACTTTGGCCGCGCAATTCAACAATAAGATTCTTTAAATTCTCAAATTTTACAGCCTGAGGTAATTTAATAAGTCTATCAGGCTAAAATCTCGACGATTTTCAACCCACAATTTTTTATTTCAACCCAATTTTTCAGGCAAATTTACCAGGCAAATTTACCAGGCAAAAAATATTTTCACTTTTTTTTATTTTCTGCTGGCGTCCGAGCTTCTTTTTTGCTATACAATGATCATGCTACCCTTAATCATCAGAAAACGGACAATCACAGCAGCGGATC
>NZ_JBAMMY010000073.1:0-7759 GCF_051233685.1 Desulfobacterium sp. N47 | reverse complement strand
GGTTTCGAAATCAACCAGATCTTTTGTATGACCTATAAGCACAAAAGGCTTATAACCCAATGGATTTCGTTTATCTTCTTTAATAACTTTTTCCATCATACAAGTGAGTTCGTTTATTGTCATACGACAGAAATCAAATTTCAAGGGGTATTGAAAGCGACAATAATCCCAAATGCGATATAACTTTTCTTTTTTTGATTGAGATGCTGCAAAACTTTTTTGTTGCATGACGACGCGTTTGGCAGTGAGCATTTCCATAGCCGGTATCATTTGAGTCATTATTGGTATTTCCAACATAATTCCCTTCGGATCAGGCACATTCACATCGTCTGTGAACTGCCAATAATAGCCGTTTTCCAAGGCTCTGCGATAGTCCAGTTTATGTTGATGCTGTACGCCGCCTTTAAATACGGATGAATCAATTTTTATACACCCCGTTCGGCCAGTATTCTTGAAGTAGTTTGTGCCGGTTGGAACAACCAGTTTCCCGCCCGGAAAGATAGCGGAGTAAAGTCAGCTTTATTTATAATGTTTCGTAAGTAAGCAATTGAACGATCGATGATTTGATCTATTCGTTTTTCCGGTAGTTTACATAGATTATATTCAGTATAGTCGAGGCACCACTTTTGATTTTCATATCGCGCATTGTACCATTGCGGATGAAGGTGAAGGGCTATTTCATGGCCATTCGTATGCAGTTTTTGCACTTGATGTTTTACATCATTTATAACAGGATCTGTTTTAAACAGTTCTATTTGTTCCAGCTCGGCAGCTTCGACAAATACTACAAATTTTACTCCGGCGCTATCGAATATCTCCGACAGCTTTTGCATCGGCTCATAAACCAGTTCCTTCAGGGTTCCTTCACCATTACCGTAGATTTCATAATCTATTGTGAAAATGCATTCGATCATAGTTAAGGTCAGTTTACAGTTTACAGTTTACAGTTGACGGTTTACGGTTGACGGATAAAAGCGGTTAACAGCTTACAGTTCACGGTTAAATAAGGTGTAAGGAGCCAAGGCATAAGGTACAAGGAAAAGATTAATAATTTTTTGCCGCTCACTCACAGAGCGTATAGAGTCATAGAATTTTTTTACTAATAAAAAACTTTTTACAAAGTTCCTTTAGCTTTAGCATTTGCTCTTTTTTTCTGAATTCCATCAATTCGCTGGAAACAGACCGCTGCGGCCTGGTAGCCATTGCCCACATATACCCTATGAAAAGCGAAGCTCCTCCAATCAGGAAAGGTTCACTTTTGATATGGCGGACAGACCGCAAAAACTGCCATAGAGGATGGGAACCCATCAGATAATCATGATAGCCGCTTTTTATAAGAGCCTTAAAATTAGAATGTTTCCCAGCTTGGGTTTTTTTTAGATGATCACAGGTTTTTTCTGTAAAAGTTCGTGTTTGCCAGCCTTTCATTCTTGCAGTCATTACGGCGTTTAGATCAATTCCTCCCATTTTTAATGGAGTGTAGCCTCCAATAGCTTCAAAACATTCTTTACGAAATAATTGACAGGCTCCGGATACATGATCAAGGCTTGCAAAGCGAAAATCATATTGTTTTCCCTCTTCTTGAAAAGGGGTGCCGCCAACACCTAAACGAGGGTTATCAGCAAATTTGTTAAGCAGAAAAGAAAAATAGTTATCATCGAAAGCTATATCAGCATCCAGATTGCCTATGATATTAAAATCAATATTTTTAACTTTTTCATATCCTGCATTAAATGCATGAACTTTTCCTGCAAAGTGACGTTCTTTGCGCTCAGGCATTTGTAATAGTTCAATCCAGGGATGCTCTGAAGTATATTTTTTTACTATGTTATCTGTGTTATCGGTTGAGCCGTCACTGACAATGATCCATTTTAAAGGCAAAACCGTCTGGCTTATTACCGACTTAATTGTAAGTTCAATATAAGCTTCTTCATTACGTGCTGGAGTGATTAGGACATAGGTTGGTTTACGGTTCACGGTTTCCAGTTAAGAAAAAGGTGCAAGGAACAAGGTTAAAGGTTAAAAATACAGCTCATAAGTTCGTGAGTTCATAAGTTGATAAGGGAAAGCAATGTTCAAGGAGCAAGGTTCAAGGCTGTTTATACTTCATAGTTTTCTTGAAGTATAGAAAGAGCGTACAGCATCCAAGCCTGGGACCACCGCATGTATGGTATTCTAATTTTAAAAAACTTCTTTTTCTGATAGTAAAAGTATCCTCGTTTATCCCACATATTAGCCATCGTCCAGTCAAAAATATGATTGGCAAGATCTAAGTTGTTATCATCAAGAGATTTAAATTCAGCCAGAGTAATTATACTATATGCTATGGCGTGAATATCTATAGGATATAGTTGATTATTAAAATATTTGGGTAATCCGTCTTTCGTGAATAGATTTTCTTTGTAAAATCGAAATCCTTCTTGTATGTTTTTATTATATTCCGTGGTTTTTGTGTATTCTGAAAATCTCTTTAGTGCAATAAGGTTGTAGCCTGTATGAAAGTTATCGACCCATTGTTGTTTTTTATCTTCACCGTAAACCCATGACCCGTCTTCACGCTGTCTGCGGGCAGAAAATCGAACGGCACTTTTGGCGGATTCTAAATACTTTTCTTCATGGGTTATGCTGTGAAGTCTTGATAAAAAGGCAGCGCCCAAAAGGTTTGCATTATGAACCTGGCCGGTATCAAAGGGAGTATAGCTGAAACAAAGTTCATCTTTGTTTCTATAAATATTCAGTCCGTTTAAAATAAAATTTCCCGAACTGACAGCCATGTCCAGATATTTATCATCATTAAATTTTTTGTAGGCGTCTAACAGCGCATTTCCTGCAAATGTTGTACATATAATATTAGGAGAATATTTAGGCAGAAAGAATTGTCTGTTCTGCCAGTCAAAATTATATCCCCAGCAATGATAATCAGTATCCCGGCTTCTCATTTCAATTAATCGATTTAACAAATTAATGATCTGGCGGTCATTTTCCATTAAATTGAGATTATGAAGTTTGATAAGAGTTGAACAAAACAGGGCTAATCCTTTGGGGTTTTGCGCTTTTGGTACAAGAAATATATGGCGAAGATTGACAGGAGATCTTTTCATTGCCTGTATGAAAATAAGCCTGCTGATCCTGTTTTTTAATAAAGGAAGAGTTTCAAAAATTTGGCTGTTAAGCCCGTCAAAAGGATCGAATCCGGCCCAGTTGTTCTTTTCGCAATATTTCAGTAGGGTTAAAATAGTTTGCTTAATTGAATGGTTTAAGCTCATGCGCTCATAAGTTCGTAAGTAAGAAATGGGTCCAAGGAGTCAAGGATTCCAGGGTGCAAGGATAAAGAGAAAGATAGCTCATGAGTTGGTAAGTTCATAAGGATAAAGGCACAATGTTCAAGAAGCAAGGTTTCATCAGAAATGTTTTGGTAAACCAGCTTGTTTCAATACGGCATTGGCTGTGTGACGAGATTTGATATTATTATCAACAACAAATTTTATCTTGGTTATCGGGCTAAACCAAATTTCGTGGTCACCCTTTCCGTAACGATGAAATCGGCATCCAGCTTCCTGTAAATATTTCTTTAATTCTTTAGTATAATCAGCCACTAATGCCTGCCATTTGGGCAGTTTCAAATCTTCTTGTGAGGATTTCAAAAGGCACTTCATATCCTCGTACTATACCATTTGCATCAAGAAGCTCAGGAATCAATGTTTTCAATTTCTCAATGAGTGCCTCTAAATTATCTTCCTCAGTAGCAAGCCCTGGAACATCGTCACTAGTTGCAACCCATACACGGGCTTCTTCGTCCCATTCAGCTCTTACAAATAATGGTTTTTGAACCATTTTATTACCTCATATTATTTTATTAGTTCAAATTGATACTGGATCAAATATTTATCTTTGTGATCTCTGTGTACTCTGAGAGATTGTTTAATGGGCTATCAATATTTCCATGATTCTCTTGCTTGTCCGGCCATCCCATAGTTCAGGGATTGCACCGGCCGGGTGCTTTCCTTCCAGTATGCGGTTTATGTCGTCTTTGATGTTTTCAAGGCAAGTAAGTCTGTTTGTGCCGACTGTAACCGTAACTGGGCGTTCGGTATTTGGTCTTAACGTAAGGCATGGAACTCTGAGAAAAGTTGTTTCTTCCTGGAGCCCGCCTGAATCCGTTAATACGAATTTACTTTTTTCAGCAAGCCCTATGCTTTCAAAATATCCTACCGGCTTGCAAAGTTTGAGCTTAGTCTGCTGATCAGGTGAAGGAAGTAGTCCATATTGCTTTAGATTTTTTTCTGTTCGCGGATGCAGGGGGAAAACAACCGGAAGTTTTTTGGATAACTCAACAAGATTTTGCATTATCAGTGAAAGCGATTCTTTATTATCAACATTTGAGGGCCGGTGCAGTGTAACGAAAACATATTTATTTTTTTCAAGCCCGTATTGTGTATATGGTTTAAGATCTCTTGCCTTTTTCAGATTTATTATCAACGTATCTATCATTATATTTCCGACACACTTTATTTTTTCGGGAAGAACGCCCTCTCTTAATAGATTCCGATCTGCATCCTCAGATGGTGTGAGCAATAGATCGGCTAGTGCATCGGTAACAAGCCTGTTTATTTCTTCCGGCATTGACCGGTCAAAACTTCTCAGTCCTGCTTCAATATGTGCGACTTTTATTCCCAATTTTGAAGAAACCAGAGTGCAGGCCATAGTTGAATTCACATCACCTACAACTATGACCCAGTCGGGTTTTTCCTGAAGGCATACTTTTTCAAATCTTGTCATTATTTCTGCAGTCTGTACAGCATGAGATCCCGAACCTACCTCCAGGTTGAAATCAGGGCTGGGTATTTCCAGTTCCGTAAAGAATGCTTCAGACATCTTCAGATCATAATGCTGCCCTGTATGAACCAGAAGGTGTTCGATATTGATTTTGTTATTTCCATCAATGCTGTTTTGTTTGCGGATTTCATGCAGCAGGGGAGCTATTTTCATGAAATTCGGTCTGGCGCCAACTACTAAGATTAATTTTAAATTATTCATTTTTTATATTAGGTGTATAGACTTAGGGCTGAAGGCTTAAGCCTAAAGATTAAAGGGTGATGTCTGAAGACTTAGAACTAAAGGCTGTTAGTGTTTTCTTAGGGCACGAATCAAACTATTCAAGACCTTCTCGGTTTCTATGACTTTTGGTTCAATCAGAGATGAATCCCGTACGCACAAGAACCCCAAACGCTTTGATAAATTTAGTTGATAATGTAGTTCTTTCAATGACCCAAAAGCTATATTGAGAAATCTTAGATAATCCGCCTCCGGCCTATTTGTCTTCTTTTAATACTGTTTCAATGATTTCAACTATTTTATCACGAGCGTTATGATTATAATTCTGGAGGTTATCTGATTGCAGTCTTTTCTTAAGTAAAACTTTTGTCCGAACATCTTTAACGCTTTCTAAAAGCACCAGGCGTCCGTTTTCGGAGAGATATCGGTCCACCGCACCGATTTTGCCTCTGAATATGCTGTAAACAGGCACACCAAGCGCGGCAGCTTCCCGATTCATAGTGCCGCCTCCGCTGATAACCAAATCTGAATGCCAGATCAGATTCAGCCCATCTACAACATGTTCCGGAAATATTATTTTCCCGGAATTACACATCTGAGACCAGTTATTCTTCACCCACGCTGTTTGCTTTTTTTCATTCCTGGGTAAAATAACCATACGGGCATTTTCATGCTTACCCAAGAAATTAATAGTTTCTTCAAACAGCAATTCACTTTCAGGATTGTGATAATGTGCTTCGGTAGCCGGAGGGCGAATAGTAACCAGCAATTCCTCCTTATTTATGCCTAATTCTTTCAATATAGTTGGATCAGGCTTAAAATCGGGTGCATAAACATCTTCCTTGATTCCGGGGTATTTAAAAACAGCTTTAGTGTATCCTTTTACTGCATCGTTGGAAATCATTTCAGGTACAACAATGTATGTAGGTTTAGCAACTGTTTGTGTGAATTCGTAATCTGCTATTACCATAGTGGGTATGTTTAATATGGATGAGATCAACACCTGAGATCTTGAGCCGTGGGAAACGGCTATATCAGGTTTTTCATTTAATACGGTAGGCATTAGTTGAGATGACCTTATTAATAACCCAGCAACTTTCAGCGCTTTATTTTTTCCATAATGACGGCCGATTTTTTTATAATCCACTTTCATGAGATCAGCAAGTCCGCATACCTGAAAACAATCTCTTGCCGTTATAATAACAGTATGGCCATGTTCCCTGAGTTTATCTATTATTGGTTTGAAAAAGGGAACATGAGGGGAGTTATCTAAATCTATCCATATTATTTTTATATTTTTATTTAACAAAGTATTACCATTCATTTATTGCGATCCGAAGTTATCGGTCCAAAATCGTGCCATATCTTTTGGGAGTGCGTGCCAATACTGTCCTTCGTATTTGGATTTAATGTATTCAAGAAATTCGGTATAAAAACCAAGAGGATATTCTTCATAATGCAATTGCCCATCAAAACTGATGTAGTTTGGATGAGTAGTAAAGAGGGCCATGCCTCCGTTTTCTGCTATCCAGTCCAGTTTGTTTTTCCATATATCAATGTTTTTCTCCCGCATAAGTATGTATAGCAGGAAATCCTGCGGGAGAGTGTAGGGAAGTTCTATATAGTCCTTTTGTTTTGAATTGCCGGATACCCGGAAGGGAAAAATTGTATGCACGCCATCCGGTTGAGGTTCAAAGGGATCCGTATCAAATGTAGAGCAATCATATTCAATATTTAACTCATGCAACATTTCAAGATCATGGTACATGCTAGGGCAGCGGAAACCAGCGGCATTCCATTCCTTTAAGCAGCGGTTAACCTCTGCTGCCTGTTTCCGAAATATTGCTGTTGACCGAAAAGGATTTTTATCATGATGCAGGCCGTGTACACCAACCTCAAAGCCCCGTTCAGTAAGATATTGACGTAGTGCTTCGGAAACAGGGTAGTCTTTTGCCACAAAATTAAATGACGACCTGAAACCAAAGCTTTCATCTGCTTCCGCCAATTTTTTACAATTATCATGTCCTTTTGCATTTTCTACATCATGTGTCAAGACAAGAGCAAATTTTTTTTGATCAGGCCATCCCGCCCAGCCTTGCGGAGGCTTTGCAGCTCTTTCATCTACTGGCCATACATCTTTATATTTATGGCGCTTTCTCATCAAGACCATGCGCCGGATATAAATCTGCAGCCATCGGGGTAAGATATTTTTTATCAGGTAGTAGGATTGCATAAAAGCGGTTTTCGGTTGACGGATAAAAGCGGTTGACAGTTGACGGTTGACGGTTGACGGTTAAAAGCAGTTGACGGTTGACGGATAAAAGCGGTTGACGGTTTACGGTTTACGGATAAAAGCGGTTTTCGGTTGACAGTTGACGGTTGACGGTTAGAAGCGGTTGACGGTTTACGGTTGATAAATTTACATTTATTTTAATGAACTGTGTAATCGCTGAAGCATTTTGGATATAGATTTTAATTCATCTATCAATTCTTCAGCAACTCCAATAGATAATATATTAACCTTTTGTGAAATATAAACTTGTGTTCTTAGCTCGGCAGCCGAACCAAGAGCTATGTTTATGAATCTCTTGAAATCCGGGGTGCTTTTTCTTTCGGCTCCTTCTGCAATATTAGATGGGATAGATATGGATGAACGGAGCATTTGATCTTTTATTCCGTAATCACGGCAGTTTCTCAACAACTC
>NZ_JBAMMY010000069.1:0-6034 GCF_051233685.1 Desulfobacterium sp. N47 | reverse complement strand
TTGAGGGAATCAACAGCCTTATCCAAGCAGCTAAAGCCAAGGCCAGGGGATACAGGACCATCAAAAACCTGATCACCATGATCTACCTCATTGGTGGCAAACTCGAATTCAGGTTACCCACATGAAATAGCGAGGAACCTATTTTTTCGAACGAATTATCGGTAGAAACAATTAAAAGCCAATTTCTTAATACATTGGAACAGAGTTATACGCTTGAATCTGGTGAACCTTGGACAAGAGCTATAACCCCAGAGAGTGTTGCTGAATTAGGAGTCTCGATAAAATCAGGTGTACCTGAAAGTGAACTTCCCAAGTATGATGTAGATTTAGTGGAAGGGTTCAATAATTTAAATGTTAAAGAGGAGCAAATATTCACCTCTCTCCAAAAAGATTGTTTCAAGGATAAATATATAATTGCCATCGGAAAGACAGAATGGGGAGAATTAAAATGGACTGACTCTTCTATCGCAACAAAAAAAACAATTATTAATAAAGCGCATATTGTTTTTACTGCTGCAGATTCTGTTTCTTCATTCAGAAACGCAAAGGTAAAACTGAAAGAACAAAAAGTTAATGACTTGCTTCTGGATTGTAGTGATGCTCATTGTTATTCTAATTCTTCTGATAAAGATAGAATCGGGAATTGTTTTACATGGATAAAAGCAGACCCCACATTCGAAGGATTAAAGCAAATATTAAATGAACCGGATGACCGCGTATTCATCGGTGATAAACCTGATTTATTTGAGCGCGTTTCTAATAATCGAACGAAATATATAAACGAATTAAGAATATCATCTATTGATGATTACGATGGTAAATATGGTAATTGGTTTGAGAATATTACTATTCCATTTAACAAAGAGTTAGTCGCAATTATCGGCCACAAAGGTAGTGGAAAAAGCGCAATTGTTGATATTATTTCGCTTTGCTCCAATTATCATAATAACGAAGACTTCTCATTTTTAACAAGCACTAAATTTCGCGAAAAAAACGGTAAAACAGCGGATAAATTCAAAGCAACTCTTGCTTGGGAGAGTGGCTACGAAGACACCAAGGGTTTAAACGATAATCCAGATGATAGCGATCTTAAGGGAGTTAAATATATACCCCAAGGACAATTTGAAAGACTTACCAATGAAATAAGCACTGCTTCAGAATTTCAAAAGGAGATTGAAAAAGTTGTTTTTTCCCATATCGACGATTCCGAAAAGTTGGGTGCATATTCGTTTGCAGAACTGATTGAAAAGAAAAAGAGTACTCTGGATACCGAAATAGATAGCCTATTCGATGATATTGAATCTTTTAATTCCAGCATTATTAAATTGGAACATAAATCCACTGCTGTGTATAGAAAAGAGATAGAAAACAAATTAACCCAAAAAAAAGATGAGCTTAAGGCACTTGTAGAACCTCCTGTTGTCTCTGATCCAAACGATGATCCAGAAAAGAAGAAAAAAAGCGAAACAATCATCTCTGTGATAAATAGATTGAAAACAGAGCTTGAAAAATTAGTGGCTGATAGCAAAACAAAACAGATGGAAAAAAGTGAAATTCTTATTGCTCTTAAAAACCTAAAAGATACGAAAAAAGAAATAGAAATAAAGGCACTTGAGATCAACCGGTTTATTTCTGAAAAGAAAAATGATTTATCCGCATTTAATATAAATTTCGAAAAGCTGGTCTCTTTTAAAACAGATTTTGCTGAAATAGATAAACTCATTTCAGACCACGAGACCAAGTTAGAAAACATAAAGATAGTTCTCGGTGATGTGGATTCTGAGGACAAGAAAAAACCACTAAATGTATTAATTGAAGAAAAGCAGACACAGTTAAAAGATGAACAGTCGAGGTTAGATTCTGAGCAGAAGAAGTATCAAGACTATTTAAATTCTAAAAAATCATGGGAAGAAGAAAAATCCAAAATTATTGGTGATGATGTTACGCCTTCTACTATAACGTTTTATAAGAAAGAAATGAATTTTCTTGATACTGAACTTCTGCCTGAATTAAATGAACAGTATGACGAACGAAAAAAGGTTGTACGGAGCATCTTCAAGAAGAAACAAGAAGTTATTGCAATATATAAAGATGTAAAAAGTCGCCTAAATGAAATCATTGATAAAAATTCAAACACCTTAAAAGATTATAAGGTTGAGATAGCCGCCTCTTTAGTTAACAATCCAGACTTTAGTTCACGATTTTTTTCCCATATTAACCATGGGAAAATGGGTACATACTATTCAAAAGAGGGTGCTGAAAAAGAACTTTTAAAGCTAACCTCAGATGTTAATTTTGATGATGAAGAGTCTGTTGTAGGTTTATTAGATGGCCTTGTCGATTCAATCCGTTATGATAAACGCGATGGACAAAAAAATGCCGAGCGATCAGTTGATAAACAAACTAAAGATGTTTCTGGTTTGTATAATTATTTATTTAAACTTGAATTTATTGACTTTAATTATCAGCTAAAACAAGGAGATAAAGGAATTGAACAGTTATCCCCTGGCGAACGCGGCGCTCTGCTCTTGGTATTTTATCTCTTGCTTGATAAGAATGACATACCGCTTATAATCGACCAGCCGGAAGATAACCTTGATAATCATAGCGTTGCAAAAATTCTGGTTCCATTTATTCGAGCTGCAAAAGCGAAGCGGCAGATTATTATGGTAACACATAATCCGAATTTAGCAGTTGTTTCTGACGCCGAACAGGTTATTTATGTGAATCTCGATAAAGAAAATAATTATTCATTTTCAACCGTTACCGGGAGCATTGAAAACAAAGATGTTAATAAAAAGATTGTAGAAGTTTTAGAAGGAGCTATGCCTGCCTTTAATAAAAGGAAAGATAAATACTATGAATAACTCCCAACTGCTTATCTACCAATCCCCCGCCGGAGATATCAAGATAGATGTCCGTCTTGAAAACGAAACCGTCTGGCTGACGCAAAAACTCATGGCCGAACTTTTTCAGGTAAAACCCCAAAATATCACCATACACCTGAAAAACATCTACGAAGAGGGTGAATTGGACGAAAAAGCAACTTGTAAGGATTACTTACAAGTTCAAAAAGAAGGAAATCGCGAGGTAAGCCGAAATCAGAAATTTTACAATCTCGACGCCATAATTTCAGTGGGTTACAGAATTAAATCACAATTGGCCACTCAATTCCGTATCTGGGCGACAAAAAAGCTAAAAGAGTACATTGTTAAAGGATTTGCCCTGAATGACGAACGGTTCAAAACAGGCAATTCAATGAATTATTTCAATGAGTTACAGGAACGCCTGAGGGAAATCCGCCTTTCCGAACGATTTTTTTACCAGAAAATCAAAGATATTTACGCAACCAGTATAGATTATGACCCGAAAAATGAAATTCACTGAAGAAAAACTCGAACAAGCGGTAATCGAACTCTTTGAAGCCGAAGGCTACAAACACCTTACCGGCGACCACATCCACAAAGAAATGCCGGATGTACTACTTCATGACGACCTGAAACAATACCTTCTCAACAGATATTCATCCGAATATATCACCCTGAATGAAATCGCTTCGATAATTCGCAAACTTGAGCTATATCCTTCTTCCGCTCTTTATGAAAGCAACAAGGAAATTAATAAACTCGTTGCCGATGGGTTCGTTCTCAAACGCGAAGACCGCACTAAGAAAGACCTTTTCATCGAACTGATTGATTACAGCAATCTCCCCCCGACTCTAAAACCAAAAGCGGACGAACTAACAACCATTGTCGCAGAAAAACCGGCAGAATACGACACCAGTCATAATATCTACAAGATTGTAAACCAGCTTGAAATACAGGGCTATGAGAAACGAATACCCGATGCCATTGTCTATATCAACGGCATTCCGCTTGTTGTCATCGAGTTTAAAAGTGCAATCAAAGAAAATACAACCATAAAAAATGCCTACGATCAGTTGACCATCCGTTACAGGCGGGATATTCCAGAACTGCTGAAATACAATGTTTTTTGCGTTATCAGCGACGGCGTAAACAATAGAGCAGGCTCTCTTTTTGCCCCGTATGATTTCTACTATGCCTGGCGCAAGACAGACGGCTACGAACTTAAAGAAAAAGATGGTATCAATTCCCTGTACACCATGGTCAAAGGGATTTTCAACCGCCAGCGCCTCGCCGATATAATCCGAAACTTCGTCTACTTCCCCGACACTGCCAAAGAAGACATCAAGATTGTATGCCGCTATCCGCAGTACTACGCGGCAAGAAAGCTCTTTCATTCCATTAAGGAAAACATGAGACCAGAGGGCGATGGTAAAGGTGGAACTTATTTCGGTGCCACCGGAAGCGGAAAAAGCTATACCATGCTCTACCTTACGCGTCTTTTGATGAAGAGCACCCATTTTTCGAGCCCGACCATTGTTCTTATTACCGACCGAACCGATTTAGACGACCAGCTTTCAGGGCAATTCACTAATGCCAAGAAATTCATCGGTGATGAAACGGTTATCAGTGTTGAAAGCAGGGAAGAACTCCGCAATTACCTGCAAAACAGAAACAGCGGCGGTGTTTTCCTCACGACCATTCAGAAATTCACCGAAGACATGAAATTGCTGACAGACCGGTCGAATGTCATCTGTATTTCCGATGAAGCCCATCGTTCGCAAATCAACCTTGACCAGAAGGTTCGTTTAACAGCAGACGGTGTAAAAAAGACCTATGGCTTTGCCAAATACCTGCACGATTCATTGCCCAACGCCACGTATGTTGGATTCACCGGTACGCCAATAGATGCCACCCTTGATGTCTTTGGTAAGGTTGTCGATGCCTACACGATGAAGGAATCGGTTCAGGACAATATCACTGTTCGCATTGTTTACGAAGGAAGAGCAGCCAAGGTGCTTCTCGATGAAAAGAAACTTCAGGAAATCGAAGAATATTACGAGCAATGCGCAGATGAAGGAACCAATGATTACCAGATAGAAGAAAGTAAAAAGGCTGTTACCAGCATGGAGGTCATTCTCGGAGACTCCGACCGCCTTCAAGAGTTGGCAAAAGATTTTGTAACCCACTATGAGGAACGGGTTGAAGAAGGCTCAACAGTTCTGGGCAAAATCATGTTTGTTTCATCGAGCAGGCAGATTGCATACGACTTGTACAAGGAAATCATTAAACTTCGTCCACAATGGGCGGAAGTCCTGGAATGTGATGATGGGGTAACGCTTTCGGAGAAAGACCGTAAAGAAATAAAGCCGATAGAAAAAATCAAGATGGTGATGACCAGAAACAGTAAAATGTCAACTTGACACCAATAAATATCCGAAAGGTATTAAAATATCAGATAAGGATCTTCGCCGAGTAAATATCAGTCGTAATGAATTCCATGGAGATTGGAATTATACAATAATGCCATATCGATCAACAGATAAATTGTAAACGTTATTTTGTGACAACTCCTAAATATTAGCACCTGATGTTAATTTTTGGTTAAAAAAAGTATAAATTGTTCTTTGATATATGCAAAATACTAATAGTGCGGCTGTTATACCGCACATAACCCTTGCTTTGGCATCATTTGTGCCATTCTGAATGCTGCAGCTCTAAAGATGTTCACTGCCAGAGCTTTCAGCACGGCACAATAACTCACAGCTTTAAGACCTCGAACACGAAGATGCTTGACCCCGGTTTTCCGGTCATATTCCGACATGGTGGCTTCAACTCCGGAGCGCCAGCGGTAACGATCTTTGAACTCGTCGGTTCTTTCATACAACCTGCGCATGACAACACGTTTGTCTTTTTCCGTAAACCGCAGGTAAAAAAACTTGCGGCCTTTTTTAACCGGGCATTGTGACTGTTTGGGACAATTGCTGCAAACTTCCATATCAAAACCCACACTGTTGCGCTTTTTCTTCTTGACTGCAACAGGCGGATGCCCTTGCGGACAGGCTAAAATACGACCATCATCGGATATATCAAAGTCGCAAAGGCTAAGCTTATCTTCTTTCGGGGCTCCCATAACCGGTGCAACCAGTTCAACCCCCTGGGTTTCTGCT